>NZ_CM001373.1:2716053-3000725 GCF_000236165.1 Fluoribacter dumoffii NY 23
CGTATTCTACTGATTTCCGTTACCATGTCAAACACTTTTTTCATTTTTTTTAAAAAAATGATAACACTCTGTTTATTGCAAGCGCAGCTTGGCAATTCTACGCTTGCCCACTTGTATTATATAGGAGTGGCCAACTGGCAAGACAAGAGCAGGATCTTCAGCTTTGTCGCCATTTATCTTAACCGCGCCTTGTTTCACTAAACGAATTGACTCTGACGTACTCTGCGTTAAATTCATTTGCTTCAATATCTGCGCCAAAGATAGGGGTTCTTGCAATGTGAGAGTTTGCTCCTCCAGATCTTCTGGGATAATGCCTTTTTGAAACCGTTCAATAAATTCCCTGTGCGCATGTTCTGCTTGTGCTTGATCATGGAAACGGGCCACAATCTCTTTGGCAAAGTCAATTTTTATATCTCGCGGATTTGCCCCTTGAGCAGCGGATTTCTTTAAAGCCTGTATTTCTTTTCCAGTTTTAAAGCTTAGTAAGTCAATATATCGCCACATGAGCTCATCCGATACAGACATTATTTTCCCAAACATATCGGCGGCAGGCTCGTTAATACCTATATAATTGTCTAATGACTTGGACATTTTCTTCACCCCGTCCAGGCCTTCGATTAATGGGGTCATCATCACAACCTGCGGTTCAAGGCCATAATGTTTCTGTAATTCGCGTCCCATTAACAGATTAAATTTCTGATCTGAACCCCCAAGTTCTACATCCGCTTTCAGTGCGACTGAATCATAGCCCTGAAGAAGAGGATACAAAAACTCATGGATGGCGATGGGCTGGCCAGTGGTATAGCGTTTGTTAAAATCATCACGCTCCAGCATACGTGCCACCGTGTGGGTTGCAGCCAAACGAATCAAATCGACGGCACTGAACTGGGCAAGCCACTGGGAATTAAATGCAACACGGGTTTTAAGGGGATCTAAAATTTTAAAAACTTGCTCTTGGTATGTTTTTGCATTTTCAAGGACTGTTTCTTGACTGAGTGGTAAACGGGTGACGTTCTTCCCGGTTGGGTCGCCAATCATTGCCGTGAAATCCCCAATTAGAAAAATGACCTCATGACCGTATTGTTGGAATTGTCTGAGTTTATTTAGTAGTACAGTATGTCCTAAATGCAAATCTGGTGCGGTGGGATCAAAACCTGCTTTTATTTTTAAAGTAGTCCCTTTTTGTAATTTTTTTTCCAATTCCTGCTGTGGAAGTACTTCCTCACAGCCTCTTATTAGCTCGGCACACACTGAATCTTCAACTATCATGACATCAAAACCTTTATAAATGATTGACCTATCTTCTCACACCGAGTATCTTAGCCCGGTTGGCAATTTCCTGCCATACCTAAAGGTGATTTAAAAATAATTTGTCACCCGAAAATTTATTAAATGCAGACAATAGCATAGTTCCGGATGGCAATGTATAGGCAAACGATGGATAAGAAACCTTATATATATATCGAAAAAAGAAAAACGAATAAAAATAAAAAATCTAAGCCATCTAAGGTATTAATGGGTTTTGCCTTAATTATTGCTTTTTCTCTCCCCTATTTCCTGGTAAAGAAATTTTCACACAATACGCATCAAGTAGCCTCAACCAAAACTATCGCTTTACCTGATCTTGAGGATGAAGATTCCGAAGGCTATTCGGATGAAACATTTCAGGAAAGTACCTATCCCAATGAAAATACAGAAGAGGAAATAGCTGAAGAACCTCAGCCTGAATTGAATAAAGAGTCCGCTAAAACGATTGTGGAACATGTGGTCAAAACAGTTAAACCGGTCAAAAATATCGTCAAAGATAATGAATGGCAAACCGTTAGACCCAGATCAGGGGACTCTATGGCCACCATCTTCAAGCGCTTGGGATTGACTGCCCAAAACCTCCACCTGGTGATGCAAAAAAATCCCTATGCAAAAGCCCTTACGGCAATAAAACCAAGCCAGGAACTGAAGTTTTTAATTAATAAAAACAAGTTGGAAAAATTAGTTATTCCAATGAATAACATCCAAACCCTGACGGTATACAGGGATGGTGCAGTTTATAAAACGAAAATAGATTCCAAAAAAGTTAAAACCCAGGAACGTTATGTCACAGGAGTAGTCAAAGGCTCTTTATATGCTACAGCACAACGATTAGGTATTCCCAGGAAATTGATTCAGCAAATGACTACGATTTTACGTAAGGAAATCGATTTTTCACGTTCCATTCGCAGCGGTGATCGATTCTCAATTGCCTACGACAGTTTTTATGTGGAAAACAAAATGGTAGGCATTGGCGATATTGTTGCGGTAAGTTATACCAATCAGGGCAAAACGGCTCAGGCAGTACGACATATCAGCAGAAATGGTACTCGCGATTACTATACTCCTAAAGGTGAAAGTTTTAAAAAGGCTTTTTCACGCTATCCTATTAAGTTCAGTCATATTAGCTCAACCTTTACTACTTCCAGATATCATCCCATATTGCATTATAAAAGGGCTCATAAAGGCATAGATCTGGCTGCCCCTATCGGCACACCAATTCAATCCGTTGGAGATGGGGTTATTACTAATATAGGCAGGCACAATGGCTATGGAAATATGATTGAAGTCAAACATGATAAAACCTATAGTACGCTCTATGGCCACATGCTTCGATTTGCAAAAGGTTTGTCTAAAGGCAGCAGGATTAAACGAGGCCAGGTAATTGGTTACGTAGGTCAAACAGGTCTGGCTACAGGTCCTCATTGCCATTATGAGCTTCATGTTCATAATCAGCCAAGAAACCCGACTACAACTTATTTGCCTACTGCCTCACCTGTTCCGGCACGCGAGATGGCCCAATTTAGGGCGAAGGTACGTAATGTTTTTGCTCAGTTAAAATCACTGGAAAAAACAAATTACGCCCAGAAAGATAACAACAAAGGCAAGAAAAAATCAAAAGCAGGATAATCTATCACTGCAGATTCTACGATAATGAATATGTTTCTGTTTTTGTAGAATCTGCAACCCCTTCCATTTGTTCTCTAAGGCTCATCCGAACAAATAACGACAAACAATTACCGAGGCAATAATTCCGGCTAGATCGGCTAATAAACCTGCAGGAATTGCATGTCGTGTTCTTCGAATCCCTATTGAACCAAAATAAACGGCAATCACATAAAATGTTGTTTCTGTGCTTCCCATCATTGTTGCCGCAATTTTAGCAATAACTGAATCACCGCCATATTGATGGATTAACTCTGCCATTATTCCTGTTGCAGCACTTCCTGAAAAAGGGCGAATTAAAGCTAAAGGCAATACTTCTGGAGGCATTCCGATCATCGCCAGAAGCGGAGCCAGAAGATTTGCCATCAAACTAAAAAAACCAGAAGCGCGCAGCATGCCTATAGCCACGATCATGGCGATGAGGTAAGGAACGATACTTAAAATGGTGTCAAACCCCTGTTTGGCACCCACAATAAAGGCATCAAATACATTTATTTTTTTTACTGCACCATATAAAGGAATACCTACGATAAATATCAAAAGCATCCAATTGGATAGTTGATTGGCGAATCCACTCATAAGCTGTCTTTCCTTCCCACACGAAATAGGGGTAATTTCGCTAATTGCTTCACCGCAATAATGGCAACCAGGGTAGAAATAATGGTGGCAATTAAGGAACTGATAATCACACTACTGGGATTAGTGCTGCCATTCGCCGCCAAATAAGCAATGGCGGTAGCTGGAATTAACTGGACACTTGACGTATTAATTGCCAAAAAAGTACACATGGAGTTGGTTGCAATTTTTGCATGCTGGTTCAGGGTTTGCAGCTCTTTCATTGCTTGCAATCCGAATGGAGTTGCTGCATTGGCAAGTCCCAACATATTAGCAGCGATATTCATGGTCATGGCGCCCATAGCCGGGTGTTCGGTAGGGATATCAGGAAACAGCCTCCTTAAAATAGGTCTCAGTAACTTTCCCAATAAACCCACCAGTCCTGACTCATTGGCTATAGACATAATTCCTAGCCATAATGACATAATGCCTGCCAGCCCCAAAGCAATTTCAAAGCCAAGTTTGGCCGATTCTGTGACGGCACGAGCTACCTCATCTATACGCCCTTCAATCACCCCAACTATCACCGAAATCAGTATCATTCCTAACCAGATAAAATTCAGCATTCTTGCCTCCATACTTCAGAACAGGTTAAGATGTAGTCATTATTTGGCTTTAAATAGAAAAAACTGATGAAGTGCACATTGACTCCCTTTAAACATTTGGCGTTTATAACCTGTTTCCTTATTTCTTATTTGAGTTATGCTTTTGACTCAATTGCTACTGAAAAACAAGCTAATTCCTCAATAGAAGAACTATATCATAGAGTAAGCAGCATGCCGAATAATTCCATGGCAGATAGAATTGATTGGTTCAGTAGCCAATTTTTGGGGGTACCCTACCTTCTTGGCTCTTTAGGAGAAGGTCCCAAAGCCCGATATGATCAATTTCCAAAATACCGCGTCGATGCCTTCGATTGTGATACCTACGTTAATACGGTGTTGTCTTTAGCTGTAGCAAATTCCCTGAGCTCATTTCAGCACTGCATCAAAAATTTACGTTACAAAGAGGGGGCTGTTTCTTATCTGCAACGAAACCATTTTACCGGTTTGGATTGGAATCTGAATAATCAAAAAAATGGAATACTTAAAGACATTACCCTAACGATTAAAGATAAAAAAAACCAACCTGTAGCCCAGATTGCGGACGCAGTGATTAATAAACCCAATTGGTATGCTTATAAAACGGTCGAAACAATCAGATTAGTAAATGCCGATACAGTAAACAAAGATGAGAGACTCCAGGAATTAAAAAAGAAAGCTGCTGCATTGGAAGTCACTTCTGAAAAAGTCCCTTATCTTCCTTTTAGTGCCTTATTTATCGAAAAAGATACCCCTAATATGTATTTATTTGCGCAAATTCCCCACGGAGCAATCATCGAAATAGTGAGACCCAATTGGGATCTCAGCCAAAAAATTGGCACTGCATTGAATATTTCCCATTTAGGTTTTGCAATCAGACATAAGGGACAGCTGTATTTTCGCCAAGCTTCATCAGAATATGGCAAAGTAGTGGATGTTCCATTGGTGGAATATCTTGAAAAAGCGCAAAATAGCCCCACAATTAAAGGTATTAATGTTCAAATTGTAGTACCGACAAAACCCTTAACAGACTGCAAAATGCCTGTTTAAAACCAAACTTAGTTTGGGTACACTACTAATCAAACGCGTCTTCTGAATGATGTGTGGAGGGTAATTCTGGTTTGTTTGTAAGAATAGACCCGTTTGCGATGCCCTCACCCAGGAGACTCCAAATGCTAGGAATCATAAAAATGAATTATGGATTAACACAAAAACCCACCTTATCGGCTAGCGAATGTCTGGTGCTGGGTGTATTTTCTGATGTGGAATTATCTGCGTTTGCTCAGTCTCTGGATAAAGAGCATCAAGGTCTCATCAGCAGGTTAATCAAGAAAACATCAGAAGCAGGAGACATGCTTTGGCATCATGATCTCCATGGGGCCATTCTCATCGTTCAATGTGGCGAGCAAGGTAAATTTAATCCCTCCCAACTGAAAAAAAGAATTGCCGAGGTAACGGGAGCTCTCATTAAACACCGCATACGTAGTGCCACAATATGTTTCCCGCAAATAGCCCAATATTCCGCAGACTGGCAATTGGAACAAATGATTATTCAAATGGACAATCAATGCTATCAATTACTTGAATTTAAGAAGAAAAAGGCAAAAGCCCACCAATTGGAATCCGTCACTTTTTATTTACCTAATGCCAACACTGAAGGACTAAAACTGGGCGAAGCAATTGCAACGGGCGTTGAATTCACCCGCCACTTGGCGAATATGCCAGCCAATATCTGCACCCCTGCCTATTTAGGCGAACAAGCAATGCAGTTGGCGAAAGAATTTGCCCAAAGTATGAATTGCAAGGTAATGGGACCAGAAGAAATGCGGCAAATGGGCATGGAAACTTTATTGGCAGTCGCACAGGGTTCAGCACAACCTCCAAGACTTATAGACATCCATTATAAAGGTGCTGGGGATGCTCCCCCAATCATTTTGGTGGGAAAAGGCATCACATTTGATTCCGGTGGGTTGTCCATTAAGCCTGCCAACGCAATGGATGAAATGAAGTATGATATGTCAGGTGCTGCCAGCGTATTGGGTACTTTAAAGGCTTGTGCTTTACTGAAGCTGCCAGTCAATGTGATTGGTTTGATTGCCAGTGCTGAAAATATGGTAAGCGGCACTTCCGTCAAATCCGGGGATATTGTCACCAGCATGTCTGGACAAACTGTAGAAATTATTAATACGGATGCCGAAGGCCGCTTGGTTTTGGCTGATGCGCTAACTTATGCAGAACGCTATCAACCCGAATTTGTTATCGATGTAGCAACACTTACAGGCGGAATCATTGTTGCATTAGGAACCGTAGCATCCGGCTATATGACCCAGGATGAAGAATTAGCGAAACTGATTGAAGAGGCAGCAATGGAAAGCAATGACCGTGTCTGGCGCATGCCTTTGGATGATGAATATCAGGATGCCCTGGAGAGCCCTTTGGCCGATATGATTAATGCCGGCTTTGATCGTACTGCTAGTAGTGTCACTGCAGCGTGTTTTCTCTCCCGATTTACAGAAAAGTATCGCTGGGCACATCTGGATATTGCGGGCACCGCCTGGGTGTTCGGAAAAAATCGTAATGCTACCGGCCGTCCCGTTCCCTTATTAACCCAAATATTACGCCATGCCTCTAATTCGCGTTGATTTTTATTTATTAGCCAGCGACCAGCCCGACGCACGTTGGTTGGTTGCATGTCGTCTTCTGGAAAAAGCTTATGCCAAGGGGCATAAGGTTTATGTTTTATGCAATAATAAGCAGGATGCTGAATTGCTTGATGAACTGTTATGGACATTTAAAGAAGACAGTTTTATCCCGCATAACCTCCAAGGGGAAGGCCCTGAACCTCCTCCCCCCATCCAAATTGGATATGAGCGGGAACCGCGAGGGTTTAATGATATTTTATTGAATCTTGCCGACTATATTCCGGATTTTTACTCTAGATTTAAGCGGATCATGGAAATTGTAAACAATGTTGAAGCCGACAAAGAATTAAGCCGCGCACATTACAGGGACTATAGAGCAAAAGGTTGTGAGTTACATACTCATCACCTTGAGTTGCAATAGAACTCCATCATTGAGAGTGCAAAAACCGGTTAATCAATGTACTTATTATCCGTCATCCCGGGTGACAATCATGCTTTACCCGGGGTTTCAAAAGGGTTATAACCTGTTAATCCCAGAGGACATCTTTATCTTTTTTTATTGCAGCTTGCAATAAATTGATTAAGGGGACTGCACGATTTGCAAGACTTATTACAGGTTCATTGTCTTCATCTTCCTCCACTCCCTTCTTTTCCCCTTTAAGACCTGCCTGTAATTTTTCTAATGCTTCAGGAAGATTCTCAGCTTTTATTGCTCCTGGAATAGTCCCGCTATGGCCCATTAAGGAAAGCAGGCGTTTGGCGACATCAGCAAAATAGGTGATGTCTTCGTAAGCATCTGTATGAAATGTGATTAACATCCAAATCTCCTTTCGTAACTAATTTATCCTTCACCCGTAAACTCTTAATAAATATTCTGCCACGGTACGTAATCCCATTGCCTCTCCCCCTTCGGGTTTACCTGGCTTACTGCCTAAGTTCCAGGCCATAATATCAAAATGCAACCAGGGTATTGATTTGGTGATGAAGCGTTGAAGAAATAATCCAGCAACAATCGCCCCCGCATAAGGATGATCACTGGAGTTAGCCAAATCAGCGACATTGGAACGAAGTAACTCCTCGTATGCAGCAAAGAGCGGCAAACGCCACACAGGATCAGCGGCCTTATGAGATGCTGCAGTTACCTCGGCAGCCAAGTGGTCATTATTAGTAAATAAAGCCGCAATTTCAGTACCCACTGAAACCCTTGCCGCCCCTGTTAACGTAGCAAAATCAATCAATAAATCGGGGGAGTCTTCGCAGGCCTTTACTAAAGCATCGGCCAAAACCAAACGTCCTTCTGCATCCGTATTATGTACTTCCACTGTTAAGCCATTGCGCATGGTTAAGACATCACCTGGTCTAAATGCATCAGGTCCAATGGAGTTTTCTACAGCTGGAATGAGGACTTGCAAGCGTACCGGTAAATTACGGGTCATAATCCATTGCGCAAGACCAATTGCATGTGCTGCCCCACCCATATCTTTTTTCATTAACCGCATTCCCGAAGCCGTTTTAATATCTAGCCCGCCACTGTCAAAACATACTCCTTTGCCTACCAGGGTGATGTGCGGGGATTTTTCATCTCCCCAGGTTAATGACAACAAACGGGGTGCCGATTTAGAGGCCCGTCCCACAGCATGAATTGCAGGAAAATTATCTTTGAGCAGCTCATCGCCTATCCATTGCTTGAATTGTCCTCTATGTGTTTTTGCCAATTGTTCTACTACTTCAGCTAATTCTTTTGGGCCTAAATCGCTGGTGGGTTTATTGATTAAATCCCTTATTAAAAATTGTGCCTGGGTTAATGCCAGAAGGTCATTCAAATGATCAGGGTGAACCAATAAAACACGGGGTTTTACTTCTTGCTTTTTGTATGCTTCAAACCGATATTGCGCCAACGCCCAATTCATTGCAGCTTCCTGAGTACATTGACCTTCTACCTGATATACATCAGGAGGAAGCATCAGGGCTGCGTTTGCTAAAGCCTGGAACTGATTTCCATCACCCGTACCAATATATACTTTATCAATTAATCCATCTGCATTTTGAACGAAGCATGAATCGCCTATTTTTCCTTTAAACTGATGCAAAGCAAGGCAATTTTGTTCTGCAGAAGCCAGCATGCTTATTCTTTCTTCGCATTGATCTTGCGAAATCAAATGAAGAGGAACAGCCCTATCGCTTTGAGTTTCATAAAATAATTTTGCCTGCATTTTTTAATCCTTCACTTGACCACGAAAATGAGCTGGTCGGAGTCCGGCTACCCCCAAAACCAACAAGTAAATTACCACAGCAACCAATACATGGACGCATAATAAACTAAAACGTTTGACTGGTGAAAACGCAAGCCAGTAACTTACTGTACCACTCATCAAAATTAAATAAACACTAATTGCTGCATTCGCCAGAAACAATTGCATGCTGTATTTTAACCAGCCGGGAGAGGGTTTGAATACCCTTCTTTTAATCAGTAAAAATAATAAAGTACCGCAATTGACATAACCTGCCAATGCAGAAGCTAATGTCAAACCAGCATGGGCGAAATGCCAAACAAAGACAGAACATAGCAACGTATTAACCACCATAGAAATAGCCCCCACTTTAACCGGAGTACTGATATCTTGCCGTGCGTAAAACCCCGAAGCCAATACTTTGACCATCATAAAAGCAGGCACCCCTGCCCCTAGAGTGATTAAACTTTTTTGAGTCTGGATTACATCATAAGCAGTGAATTTACCATAGGCAAAGCAACTCGCAATCAAAGGTAAAGCAAATAAACACAACCCCAAACCTGCAGGAATCCCGATAAGTAGAATAGAACGTAGGCCCCAATCCAGGGCGCTTGAGTATTGGCTAATGCTTTGTTCAGCATGTCTTCGGGACAAGTGAGGAAGAATTACCGTTGCAATTGCCACTCCAAAAACCCCCAGGGGAAAATCAGTAAGCCGATCGGTGTAGTACAGCCACGACACACTTCCAATTTTTAAAAAAGAAGCAAAAATACTGTCAACCATCAAATTAAGTTGCGCAATAGAGACCCCAAACAAGGCTGGGATCATGAGTTTCATTACTTTATTCACTCCGGCATCATTCCTGACCAATCGAGGTTTTACCAATAAATTACGTTGGTATAAAAAAGGAATTTGGAATAGTAATTGCGCTATGCCTGCAATCAGCACACCCCAGGCCAAGCCAACTACTGGCCGTGGTAAATGGGGACATAAATAGATGGCTGCGATAATCATGCTGATATTTAACAGAACGGGGGTGAATGCAGGAATTGCAAAATACCCATAAGTATTTAATACCGCCCCAGCCATAGCTGTTAAAGAAACCAACATTAAGAAAGGAAATGTAATACGCAGCATTTCAGTGGCCAGCACCGCGCGACTGCTGTCATGACTAAATCCAGGGGCAAATAAAAAAATAATAACAGGGGCTGCAAATATGCCGATTAAAGTAACGACACTAAGAATTGAACCGAGATATCCCGCGATCCGCGCAATAAAAATGCGGACATCTCCTGGGGAACGAGTTTTTTGATATTCAGCAAGAACAGGAACAAAGGCTTGGGCAAAAGCTCCTTCGGCAAAAAGGCGGCGCATAAAATTGGGAATACGGAAGGCCACGAAAAAAGCATCCATCCCTGCTTGCGCACCAAAAAAATTGGCAAGGACCATATCCCGCATAAAGCCCACTATACGCGAAATGAAGGTCATCAACGAAACCAGTGTTGTTGAACGCAATAAACTCTGCCGCTTAGGTACCATAATCTCCGTTTCTGATGCTGACATATTTTTCATAAAAGAAATAAAATGCCTTTATGATATACCTAAATGAATTAATTTTCATAAATTTATATGCGAGGCCTGCTCTTAAAAAGATTAACAAAAATTGGGTATTGATTCCCTATTGAGCAATTGATTATGCATATAAATAGCTCATTTAGCAAGAGAGTGAACCAAATTCTGCTTTAGAAACAAAGAAGTCTATTGACAAATTCTAACTCATTGTGCATGATCACCATCTTTTTGTACCGTCTGAATGAGTGGAGATTTTTAAGTGGCAAATATTAAATCAGCGATCAAACGTGCTCGCCAAAACGTAAAATTACGTCAACACAATGCCAGTGCACGTTCTATGTTCCGCACCTACATCAAAAATGTAATTAAAGCTGTTGAATCAGGTGATAAAGAAGCCGCTCATGCTGCCTACACCAAAGCACAACCGGTTATTGATAAAGCTGCTGGAAAGGGCTTAATTCATAAGAATAAAGCTGCCCGTATTAAAAGCCGCTTGATAGCTCGTGTTAAGGCAATGACTGCTTAACCCATCTCTCAATTCATTAGCTTCGGACTGGCAAATGCCAGTTCGACTCTTCCCATACAAAGCATTTAATCATCTTATGTGTGGTAAATGCTCTATTTTTTGTAACCTTTTGCCTTCCGATTAGCCAAACCTAGACTTTACTCTAAAAAAATCCAGGAGTGACTTATTTAAAAGGTGCGGGTTTACCTACTCACCTGCAAAGTATAGATTTAAAATTCGAGGAAAACTCAGTGGTTGCCGCGATTAGTTCTCTTGCATCCAAAAGGTCATCCATTAATGTTTCATGTAAATCGAATGATTGCAGGACAGCCAGCAGATGCCTGTTTTCTTTCAAGAACTTAAGGATTTGTCCTGCAACCAGTTCATCCGTAGGATAGGGTAATAAACGCTCCAGGGCCCCTTCAATAACCTGATTTTTAATTTCAATTTCCGTTTCTAGGGTATCGACTTCTTCCAGGGAATCAGCATTCTGTAGACGTTTTTTAAAAACTTCTTCCTGGTTAACCAGTGATGCAGCAATTGGTTTCAGCTCTTTTACTTTTTGGATAAAAAGCAAAAATGCATGTTGCTGTGCAGCATCCAACCCCACCAGAGCTTCTTTTAAACTCAAGGCTTCTTTTTGAGACGCAGCTCTATTCGCATTCTCCATATCATTTAACAAAGGAACACAATTTTTAAATTGAGAATCTCCGTGCAAACGCGCCATGACTTTTGACAGTACTTCTTGATTGGCCTCCTTAAGAAGTGCAGATATGAACTGATGGGCATTTTGGGTTTCATTAATTATTTTTTGCACGCTATTATCGAATTGCTGTGTTGTGTGCGCATTGTGGAGTTCTTTTTTAAGTGACTCTAATGTTCGCCCAATATCTTCAAATTTGGATTTATTTTCAATAAAACGGTTTATGAATTGCTCAGCATTCTTGCTGCCATTCTGAAAAATTTTACTCAATTCTATTCCTCAATAGAGTTAGCAATGCATTGAAAACGATGAAAAGGACTCTCTTTTCATTACTCCTTCTTGCATGTTTCCAAAACATCAAGAAATGAATAATTCATGCCATTAAGTACCGTGTCTCATTTAACAACTTTTTCGTCTCCTTTAACAGAGGTACATGCACTTAAATTTTCTCGGACTTCCTTTGGGGAAAAGTAATCTCTTTATGTCTCTTCAATTTTTGATTTGAGAATCAAGTGCAACTGCCTTAAAATACAAAACAGTTACACTTTAATGGAATTCTAGCGAGCTGGAACCAATGCTCGTGGAGTTACATCTGCCTCCTCGTCATTCTCCAGGTAACTTCTTCCCATTATCTTACATATTTTCTTCTTCTCTTCCCTTGGCAAATAAGATACTAAAGTTTCTGGGGTATCTTCCTCACCTGAGGAGGTTTCAAAATCTTCATCAAAGGTCCAATTATCAACTATTGCCATATAAAGTGAATTTAACAATATCTTGGCGTGCTGAATTTTACCTTGTAATTTCTTTTCCTCTTTACTTCTGGGTAAGGATAATAAGAATAGGAAAGAACCATGCCATCCGTTTATTTTGGTTTCGCTTTTAGGCTCAATCTGGGCAAAGGCTTTATAACACGCAATAATCTGTTGGATTAATTCTTCCTTATGTTTTTGGTATTGCCTGGGTAAAGACGCGTTTCTAATTACCCACTCCAAACGCTGTAGCTGACTTACTAAATATTTCACTTCCTCTCGGTAGTCTTCATCAATTTCAAATAAATTAACAGTTTCCTCTGATAAAGCATCAAAATATTGAGGGGGTACACTCCAATATAATTTAACTTCTTTATCCAGTTTTTGATCCCGATAGAAAATTTCTTTGCCGGAGGCCCTGGTATGGATACGTAATGGACCTTCACTGTGGAGCAGAATGGACTCCAGCCCCTGAATCATACGGGGAAACGATGAGTTCTTAAATGGGGCAAGTTGTTCCTCCGTTAAAATCCCTTCTAAAAGGGCAACCGCCCTGGTTTTGCAGGTATTGGAATTTTTCAGGCTAGGCCCCCATAGACCAAATGATAAATGAAAATCGAAAGGTTTAAGCCGAGAGGGGCGTCCCTCAATTTTTGCTTTAATTTGTTCTATCTCAAAAATTTGTCTTGAGTAAGCCTCTTCCTTATAAACTCTTCCTTTTCGTGCTGGATCAGTCTTAAAATTTTGCCCATCACCTACAATTTCCCGAATAGCAGCCTCTTGCTCTGCAACAGCATCCGCACATCTCTTTTGCAATTGTGCAAATTGGTACTGGGTGAGTTCAAAAGTATAACCATGGAGGCCGTGCCCCAGATCCATAAAGCGCACTTCTTCGTGGATTAACATGCCATGATTACCCTGAAAATCAACATCCAGATGATTTTTAATTTTAAATTGCTCGAGCCGGCTACTTTTATCTCCAGTGCTGGTCACGCCATAAAATCCCCAGGTTTCAACCACCTCAAGTAACTGTTTGCTTTCATCCAGTTTTGATAAAAAAAATGAACCATGCCAAAAAGGATTCCCACCTACTGTGTGATCAAACACACAAAAAGTAACCGTATGCTTCATATAACTCCCCTGTTTTTAGTTTAGACATTCCATTAAAAACCAGATAAAGCACTAGTTATTTTGAGTAAAATTTATAAAATATGCAAGAATTTACCCCAAGAAACGATTTTAGATCAAAGCCCAGAAATTGAGAGAGGCAAATCATTATTCAAAGAAGGGGAGAACAGTAACTCGAACAGATAATGCTGCATGCTGCCCGAGTTACAAAGGGATGATTAACTAACTATAAATACTAACTATTCGTGATTGATTCAGTTGCTCAAAAGTCCGTTTAGCTGGCACAAAATTGGGATATTGAGTAACCAGACGCTGTAAAATCATACGAGATAAAATTTCATCCCCTTGATTCCATTCATTTAATGCATCCAGATACATAAAATCAGCAGTTTGTCCTTTGACCACCGGCGCTTGATTCATCAATACAGGTTCAATGAAACTGACGCGCGCCTGAGTTCGTGCTTCCAATCTTTGTAAGACTTGACGTGCCTGCAGGCTTCCATTATCACTTGCTTGCTGTAATAACTGTTTGCCTTTGGCAATTGAACGCTCACCTGCAGTTCCTTCCAGATAGTAGGTTCCCAACTGATATTGGGCATAGGCATTTTGACGGGCAGCCAATTTTTCATAAAAACTTGCAGCCATCTTGGGATTTTTCTCGACGCCTAAACCGTAATGGTACATTCTTGCCAATGCCAGCATTGCCTTTTCATTACCTTGATCTGCGGATTGTTGGTAATAATTGAGAGCTTCTTTGAAATCAATTTTGGTAATGATGCCCGTTTCAGACAGTAAACCTAACTGATAAAGCGCATTCGAATTGCCTAAAGATGCTGCTTTTTTATACCATACTAAGGCCTGCTGTGTATCTCTGGCTTGTCCTAATCCATTGAAATAAATTGTTCCCAGTTGATTCATTGCCTCATGAACCTGATGGGTCGCAGCTTCAACAAATAAATCTCTGGCTTTAGGATAATTAACTGGTGTACCTTTTCCGTATAAATACATGAGCGCGAGGTTATATACCCCTAATGCATCCCCTTTTGCGGCTGCCTGTTGATATGCTTTTAATGCCTGCACATAATTATCATTAACAGTTTCATCTATAAAGCCTAAAGCAACAGAAGCCTCAGGAAGCGCGGCAGCTGCTTTCTCATACCAGGTTTTAGCCAAGCTATAATCAGGCTCTCCGTTCTCGCCTAATTGATAAAACTGTCCTAATAAATACTGTGCAAGAGGGTTACCTTGTTCTGCAGAAGCAGTATACCACCGTTGCGCCTCGGCAAGATTCGGCTCAGACCCCAAGCCTTTTTCCAGCATAAAAGCCAATTTTAACTGGGCATTCTGATCCCCCCTCTCAGCCAAACCCGTATAAATTTGTTTGGCCTCCTGCATTTTTTCCGGATCAGAATTTTCTGCCAGGTAATAGTCAGCTAAAACTATGCCTGCATGACTGTTCCCTAATTTATAAGAATTAATTAAATTAGCTAAGAAGTCTTGTCCGGTTTGTTTTTGTAGCACTGCCATATTGAAATCAGCATAAGAGAATCTATCATCTACGGATTGTTGTAATTGTTCTATTCCTTTTGCCGTGTCCTTGGCAATTCCTTTTCCTTCAGCAGTATAAGTTCCCAGGATAAAATCACTCACAGCATTTTGCCCTGCTTTCTGATACCAGGTAATTGCCTGCCCACGATCAGCATTCACACCAACCCCTCGATCATAGAGAAGACCGAGCAACAAAGCTGCATTTTCATCACCGTTAGACGCCTGTTCCTTGGCGACTGAAAATGCTTGGGCTTGTCTTTGTTTATCCTGATCCATAGCATTATAAAATGCGAGCGGTAACAATGCCTGGGCAACCCCTCTATCTGCTGCACCTTGATACAATTGCCGAATCATGGCTATTTTATGTTGTCTCACATTAATACTTAAGCCACTATCATTTTGGCGAGCTAAACTGTCTGCCAACTCATATTCAGCCGGGCCATAATTATTGGCCGCAGCCAGATACAACATCGACAGGGCTTGTTCTTGGTTGGGTTGAATATATACCGTACCGTCCGGGCCTGTGATACCTTGCGAAAGAATTCTGGCCAAAACATATTGGGATTTTTTATTTCCTTTAAATGCTGCGTCAGTTAAATCATTTAAGGCAAGCTGATAATCCTGTTTATTTTTGGCATGTTGCAAGTATAAAATCCCCAGGTTGTACTCAGCTCCTAAATGCTGCTGTTGTGCGGCATTTTGATAAAAAATAATTGCCGAAGAATCACTTTGCGCCACGCCGATGCCATATTGGAACATTTGCCCTATTTGAAATTGAGATTGGGCATCACCTAATATCGCCCGAAAATACAATTGATTAAACATAGACATATAATTAAGCTGTGCTTGCCAGCCCTGAGTCCATAAGTCCATGACATTAGCTTGTGAATAATCATCATAATCATAATAATTCGCATCGATATAAGGTACAGGTAAATTTATTTGAGCATATATCGGAGTAGTTGCTCTTTCTAAAGCCGATAATTGATAATCTAAAGGATAAAGAGGATAGGTCCATTGATTCGCCTGGAACCCTGGGGTTTTGTTCAATATTGCGTCATAATAGCTTGTGATAGGAACATCATTAGGTTGCACCAATTCAAATTGGGGTTTAAAAATAGTCTGACGCATTATATTTTTCAACTGAGGTGCTTGATTGTAAGCAGAATCCCCCAATACCGCAGGATTATTCCAGGCACTTAATATCCCCTTCATCTGAAAATCTGTTTGTTCCAGTTTATCCGTAGTTCCATTACTTAACCAAAGTGCCGCCTGGGCCAGGGAAGCCTCCTGATTTTTTGCGTTTTCATCCTGATTTGCCAGGTTAATCCATTGTTGAGCCAAATTGGGATCTGCCTCTACACCTATTCCTTTTTGATACATTGCAGCTAACTCGCGTTTCCCTTGTGGCGAACCATTCTGAGCGGCTTTTAAGGTCCACATAAACGCTGTTTTTGGATCATAAACCGGACTCTTGGGTTGTAAATAAATATGCGCCAAATCCAGATAAGCCTCGTCGTTATGTTGGTTTGCGGCCTGGTTAAACCATTTCAAAGCTTGATCTTTTTGATTTTGCTCCAATGCCAATTCACCGAGACCAACCATAGCAGGAGCAAAACCTTGTTCAGCTGCCTTTTTTAATAATTCTTCAGCTTTCCTTTCATCTTTTTCAACCAGCTTCCCTTCCAGATAAAGTTCTCCCAGGCGGGTAATTGCTTGCGGGTTACCGTTGGCGACAGATTTGTTAAGCCAAATAAGGCCCAATTTGCGATTGGAGGCGTTTCGGCTGTCAATAAAGTTTTCCGCAAGGGTAAATTGTGCAATTGAATTCCCATTTTTTGCCGCATTAATGTAATAACGGGTCGCTGCATCTGCATTTCGCTTCACACCAACCCCATATTTGTATGCCGCTGCAGTAAACATTTGTGCATCCACATCCCCAGCATCTGCTGCTTTTTTAAACCATGCAAAAGCCTGTTGCGGATCCTTATCATGCAAAAGAGTATATCTGGCTATAAGTTGGATGGCAGGGAGATATCCTTTTTGTGCCGATTGAGTGAAATAACGTATTGCCAATTGATTGTTCTTGAGTTGACCATACCCATAAAGGTAAATTCGCCCTAAGTAGTAATCAGCAACCGCACTCTTTCCCGACTGATTCATTAAAGGCTCTATGGATTTGTTATAATTCCCCAATCGATAGGCACTGAAATCATCAGCAAAAACGTGTTGACTGGCTGATGCGACAAGTAAACATACCCAAGGTACTAGCGATTTCATGAAGATTCTCCCTCTTTACACGGCAATTAAACCTGAACTTTATATTATTTATTTTTAAGAATATTTTCAGATTTATACCCCCGGTATAATGCCATAATGCACTACCTCATTAACTGCCCCGTTTCGTGTAGTGCCATCAACTATCCAATAATTGCCCTTATTATTTAAACCGAATTTAACATTGACATATTCACATACTTTTATCGTATCAGCACAATCAATAATTTTTCCATAGGATGTTTTACCATCCCCCAAAGTACATATAAATTTGACCAACGGTTCTCCTGTTGCCAATGCCGCCCATTGTCGACCACCTATAGAGTGGTTGTAGCGGGTGGTATACTGGCTGTCTTCATCTCGCATTTGATACAAACTCACTGTTTGCGGCAATTTGTTAAAGAAAAAATATAAGGATTGCAAGGCCCCTTCTTTTCCAGGATAAAGTGACAATACTTTTAAACTCTCCTGAAAACCGACCGGTCTGCACCCAATTGGAAAGCGGGCTTCTTCTTTTTCTGCTTTTGCCTGCATTTCATTAGGATCCAGTTTTTTAGATTTGGCTGCATTAAGGGGTGTAGCAATGAACCCTAAGACCAACATGAATGAAATCGTAGTGATTTTTTTTATGTTATTCATAGTATTTCTCACTCACTGTCATTTATTGGACGAACAATTATTGTTGTTCCCATAAAATTGTTGCGTTCACTGGATAACTCAACAAACTGCTGATTTAACCATTTCGCATCCTGAACAAACATTCGGACGCATCCATGGCTTGCCCTTACTCCCGGAATATCATCGGAGCCATGCAATGCGAAGCCTTTATGAAAAAACATGCAGAAAGGCATTTTTGCCCCCCCTTTTCCTATCGGGAACACATCCGAAACGCATTTTTCATTCTCTTTACTAAAAACTCGATAAATCCCGGTAAGCGTGCGACATGAACGATTGGAATCGGAACAGCGGTCTCGCCCAGAGGATATAGGCCCCCATAAAACCAAATTACCTTCAGCATCATAAGCCCCGAAAGCTAATTTATCCTGATCGACGACAATTTGTTTCTGGTGTTCATTGGCAATTTTTAACGGGAAAGGAGATACATCAAAAACAGTGAGATAAGGCAGATTTTTTGGAACAGCAATAATCTTGCCAGCCCATAAGGGATTGTAAGTGCGATTGACTCTCTGCACGATATCCCGTTGTTTTTCATCCGGAAATAAAGTCGTCCAACTTTGTCCCGGCTCGACTTTAATGCAATCGTATTGCGGATATCCGCATAATCCAGTGCCATAAAAAGCTGCATGCGCAATGGAAACCATAAGCATCATTAATGCAGTTGAAAGTAATTTATACATATGCCCCCCTCTCACCTTACTTATTATTTTTACATGCAAGATTTGTGCTTAAATATCAATTTTTTTTAATTATTATTCGAGCATATCTAAAATAAGTTTAGTACGAATATCTGAGTTTTTGCCAGGTTTATAAATAATATTCTGGAGGGATTAATGAATATCCTGAGTGCAGCCTGGTTAGACATGAGTCCAGCTGGGCTTTTACCGGTTTTCACCATGAAAAAATTGAAAAATGCGCTTTGCCAATTGTTCGCTGATGCCTGGTACTTTGGCAATTTCTTCTATGGGAGCTTTAGCAAGCTCTCGAATTCCTCCAAAACGATGCAGCAAAGCTTGCCTGCGTTTTGCTCCAACCCCTTCAATATCCTCAAGCGTAGAATCCAGTCGCCTTTTTTGTCTTTTTTTACGATGGGCGGTAATGGCAAATCGGTGTGCTTCATCCCGAATATGCTGGAGCAGATGCAACGCCTTGGAGTCGTCAGGTAAAGTCAATTCACGTGCTTCATGAATTAAAATCAACTTTTCCCATCCCGCTTTTCGTGAGGGTCCTTTGGCAACGCCCAACAAAGTCACTGTTGAAATCCCAAGCCGCTCTAGAACTTTCTGAGCCACAGCTACCTGTCCCTTGCCTCCGTCAATAATTAACAGATCAGGCAAGGATTGAATTTCTATCAGGCGTTTAAAACGACGGGTAAT
Organism: Fluoribacter dumoffii NY 23; assembly: GCF_000236165.1. Lineage (NCBI taxonomy): Bacteria > Pseudomonadati > Pseudomonadota > Gammaproteobacteria > Legionellales > Legionellaceae > Fluoribacter > Fluoribacter dumoffii. Next base: position 2,735,632 of record NZ_CM001373.1, read on the forward strand.
TGACTGTTCCATAGCCGCGTAATCATCTCCAGGTGTGATACCTTCAATGTTAAATCGACGGTATTCGCCAGTGGACGGTCCTTCCTGATCAAAAACGACACAAGATGCCACTGTAGCCTCACCCTGGGTATGGCTGATATCAAAGCACTCCATTCGTTCAATGGGTTTTTTCAATCCGAGAAAATGTTCCAGTTCCTGGAATCGTGATCTCATTGTCGAGTGTTTTGTAACATATTCGGCTACCGAAACCCTTAGGTTATTGAGGGAAAAATCCATCCAACGCGATTTTATGCCCCGAGGATTTACCTGAATTTTACACATCTTCCCGCGTTGTTCGGATAATATTTCCTCCAATGATTGGTGATCCACCAATTCATGGTTGGTAATGATTAAGGCAGGAATTTTCTCCGGACTATCCAAATAATAAAACCCGACAAAAGCATCAAAAGTTTGTTGCCACAAATCCTCCAGGTCGAGTTCATCCTCCAACCCTTTTTGCGGTACTGAAGGAAAATAACTATGGCTTGCCAATACTTGTCCTTCACGTATGGTTACACACTGAACGCACGCAAAACCAGGATTTACTTCAATAGCAATCGCATCTGCGTCCCCACGTAACTGTAAAACACCTTGTTGCTCTTGTACCAAGCGCAAACTTTTAATCTGGTCCCGCAAAAGTGCTGCTTCCTCAAAATTCAATTCACTTACAGCTTTGTCTATGCGCTTGGCCAATTCATCGAGAATCTGTTGAGACTTTCCTTGCAAGAATCGCATGGCATCTTGTACAGAACGCTTGTAATTTTCCGGAGTTATGTAATTGACACACGGAGCGGTACAACGTTTGATTTGATATTGTAAACAGGGTCTTGAACGAGCATTAAAATAGCTGTCTCTACAATTACGTAGTTTAAAGACCTTTTGAATGGTTACAATGGTTTCCTTTACCGCAGCACTACTTGGATAGGGTCCAAAAAAATCGCCTGAAAGAGGTTTTTTTTTGGAACGATAGCTTTCTATGCGGGGAAATTCCGGATGATTGCAAATATGAATGTAAGGATAAGATTTATCATCGCGCAATAAAACATTGTATTTGGGTTTTAATGTTTTAATCAGATTGCTTTCCAGTAATAAAGCCTCTGTTTCACTGCGGGTCACAGAGATTTTTATAGAAGCAATTTGACTTACCAGTGACCGTGTTTTTATGCCGGTATTTTGTTTATTAAAATAGCTCGTAACTCTTTTTTTTAGATTGGAAGCTTTGCCTACATACAGGAGATTACCTGTTTCATCCAACATACGATAAACGCCGGGTTCATTAGGTAACTTGGTGAGGAATGAGGCTAATTCAGTAGAAATATTCATGTAATAATAATAACAATAATCTGATTGGTTACTCGAAGTGTTAAGCCTGGGTGCAGCGCAAATTGGCGGATGCAAGCTTAATGCGAATTTTTATTGCCAGACTCCATTGCGTTGCCTCAAAACTACAAAAACTTAATCTTCTGATGCCAAATCGATAGGATTTTCTATAATTCCATGCTTCAAAGCCAAATAGGTAAGCTCGACATCATTTTTAATACCTAATTTTTCAAAGGTGCGGTAACGATAGCCATTAATTGTTTTCGTACTCAGGAAAAGACGGTCGCTAATTTCCTGAACATTCATGCCAGTAGTAATCATCAACATCACTTGCATCTCACGTTCAGATAATAAATCAAAAGGCGAACCTTGTACTTCTTCCAGACTATTAATCGCCATTTTCTGAGCAATCTCAGCACTGAGATACCTCTCCCCTTTGGCAACTTTACGAATCGCAGCCGCCATTTCTTCGGCACCTGATTCTTTGGTCAGATAACCCATAGCTCCCAATTGCAGGACACGTGTAGGCAACACATCAGAACACATTGCGGTTACAGCAATTACTTTAACATGCGGATTTGATTTTTTTAGACGACGTGTTACTTCCCAGCCATCAATTCCAGGCATTTTCATATCTAAAAGGACCACGTCGGGAGAATGTTTTTTTACCAGTGCCAAAGCTTGTTCACCACTTTCGGCATCAGCAACTACTTCTACATCCGACATATCTTCAAGTAATCGTCGAATCCCCATTCGAACCAATGCATGGTCATCAACAATTAATACTTTAATCAAAAAATGCTCCTTGACTTAAGACCAGCCAATGAACAAACAAGTTTCTCGATGTTAGCAAGACTCGCTGTTCTTTACAATATATACCTTTTCCAAATAAGTTATAAGAAGTTAAAGCTGTGATTTGTCGTCAGGTCCTAATTAAACTCCATTTGAAGCTGTACTTCCTTCTGATGCGCCTGATAACAAATTAAGGCTGTTAAAAATTCATAACTTCTCCCAAAAGTATAGATTAACAGGCTCGAATATGGATGTTAGGGTTATTCGCATCCACTTTAAAAAATGGGGGAAACTCTCCTAATTCGCGGGTTCGGGCCAACAGTTTATTTATATCCGATAAAACAAAATCGTATAAAACCTGATAATCATTGATTACGAAATAAACCGGTTGCAGCATATCGATACGATAAGGCATACGGAATGCTGCTATTGGTTCAAAAACTATTCGGATTGGGATATCGCTTTCAACGCTGTATACTGTTTCGCTAATCGAAGATAATATTCCCCCACCATAAGCGCGCAAACCATTGGCGTTTTTAATTAAACCGAACTCTACAGTAAACCAAAACATCCGTTGCAGTAAGGGCCAGTCAGACTCAGGGAAGGTTAGAACCTTCCGGGCATAATCGTAAACAAATTCCGCGTAGACCTTGTCGGTTAGCATGGGACAATGGCCAAAAACCTCATGAAAAATATCAGGCTCTTTGACATAATTTAATTCTTCTTCATTACGAATAAAGGTAGCTACCGGAAAATGCTTTGTTGCCAATAATTCAAAAAATTCGCGAGCAGAAATTAATGCAGCAACTGCAGACACTTGCCATCCAGTTTCTGCTTTAAGCCGTTCATTCAGGTCGGGAATTTGCGGGATTTCCCTTGAAGTAATGCCTAGAGTTTTTATCCCTGTTATAAATTCATCACAAGCTCTTCCTGGTAATAATTTTATTTGTCTTTCAAATAAAGTACTCCACACAGAATTTTCTTTTTCAGAATAATTAACAAAGCCTTGAGCGTCAGGAACGTGCGCTACATAACGGCTTGAAAATTCCATAATTTCTCCTTCACATACAAATAATCGTAAAAAGCGATGGCAAGATATATAGGTTATCTTAAAAAAAACCACCTTTTTTAGTTATTAGGCAATTTGAGGATAAATGTCAATAACTATTACAGATTTTTCAAATTATGCTATAGAATCAGATTCATACTGGGTCTTTAGGAAGCAAACAATGACAGTTGGCATATTGGCAACCGGTGATGAACTGGTTCATGGTGATACCCTAAACACTAACGGCCGCGATATTGCTCACACACTGAGTTCTGAAGCCCTGCCTTTAGGATTTCATGTGTCTTGTAGCGACAAGGAAGATGATATTATCAACTGCCTTGACTTTCTAACCCAGAAGCATGACATCATCATTATTACTGGGGGGCTTGGGCCAACCACAGATGATCTTACCCGCTTTGCCTTGTCTCGATTTACAGGCCAGGCATTGGTAGAACACCCACTCGCCCTGGAACATATTAAACAACGACTGAGTAATGCAAAACTCGTCCTTAATCAGGGAAACATTCAACAATGTCTATTTCCAAAGCAGGCTCAGCTTTTGCCCAATCCTTTCGGCAGTGCTTTGGGGTGTTTCTATCCGTGGAATGATAAAAAATTCTTTTTGTTACCCGGACCACCACGAGAATGCTTGCCTATGTTTCATCATTATGTATTACCTATTTTGCAGCAAACAGCCCACAGTCAGAAACAAATACTGAAATGGCGAATTTTTGGTTTGGCTGAAAGTGAAATAGCTCAAAAACTGGAAGATGCACTGCAAGATGTAGATTGTCAAACCGGTTATCGCTGGGAATCCCCTTATATTGAATTTAAAGTCCGGTGCATCCCTACTCTTGTTGATAAAGTAAAAGCTATTGTTGACCCTCTCTTACAGCCGCATATTATTAGTGGGGTCGATAAAAAAGCTTCTGAAAATTTACGTGAATTAATTAGCCGCATTGGAGTGCCGATTACTATTATCGATGAAGCTACAGGCGGATTATTACAATTATTGCTCTCCAAACCCGATGTTTATTCTCTACTGGATTTTAGCGGTTTGCATCCCCACAAACTGTTTTTTCATATCCGCGGGTTAAAGGAATATTGGCAGCAGCAACCAACGGGAGGGACCACACAAATAATGATTAAGTACCGCAATCACGATCAGGATGGCGGGGAAACCCATAATCTCCCCTATCGTACTGCTGCAGTAATCGAGCATGCTGCGGAGTGGTTATGCTTCAGACTCTTTCATCTCATCAATCAGCTGCATTAGTGAGTAACACAATTGTTGTGTTCCTTCCCCGCTGATTGCCGAGATGGCAAATACTTTATCGTTCCAGTTTAAACCTTTTACAATGGTTTGTATTCTCTCTTCCCGGCTTGCTGCATCAGGCAGCATATCTATTTTGTTTAATACCAACCATCGAGGTTTTTGCAACAGCTCCGGGTTGTATTCTGCTAACTCATGGATGATGGTTTTGGCCGAGGCAACCGGATCACTGTCATCTAGAGGGGCCACATCAATTACATGGAGGAGTACGCATGTACGCGCAAGGTGCTTTAAAAATCGATGGCCCAACCCCGCCCCTGTGGATGCTCCTTCGATGAGGCCAGGAATATCAGCCATTACAAAGCTTTTATGTGAAGAAACACTAACGACACCCAGGCTCGGGTGTAAGGTGGTAAAGGGATAATCGGCAACTTTGGCTTTTGAACTGGAAACCGCGCGGATTAAAGTAGATTTCCCCGCATTGGGTAATCCTAATAAACCGACATCTGCCAAAACACGTAATTCCAGGCGTAAATGGCGCGATTCCCCTGGACTTCCAGGTGTTGTTTGCCTTGGTGAGCGATTCACGCTACTTTTATAACGTGTGTTTCCTAAACCATGAAATCCGCCCTGGGCAATTAATACCGGCACTCCCGGTTCTTTAATATCCCCAAGCAGTTCCCCAGTATCAACATCATAAACCATAGTACCTACAGGCACTTTTATGATTAAATCATCACCCTTTTTACCAGTACAATTACCCCCCATGCCATGCTGGCCATTACCCGCTTTGTAATGACGCATGTAGCGAAAATCAACAAGGGTATTTAAATCCGTACTGGCCTCAAAAAATACACTGCCCCCATCACCCCCGTCGCCCCCATCAGGACCGCCGCGAGGAATGAATTTTTCGCGTCTGAAGCTGAGACAACCGTTTCCACCATTGCCTGCTTCTACTTTTATCACAGCCTCATCAACGAATTTCATGACCAACCTCAAAATAAAAAAAAACCCCGTTGCCGGGGCTAATAAGAACAGTGTAATCAGGGAAATAACATATAGCCTGATTAAGGTAAAACGGCAGCTGAAAACAGATTAACATGCAAATCAAGTTTGCCGTTCCATACAAAATCCGGATAGAGTACTAACCCGATTAATTTGCAGCTTCTTCTTGTTGTTCTGCAACTATAGTTACGTACTTACGATTTTTGTCGCCCTTGACAACGAATTGTACCAAACCTTCAACCAAGGCAAACAAGGTGTGATCACGACCGCAACCTACGCCTGGTCCTGGGTGGAACCGAGTTCCGCGTTGTCTTACAATTATTTCACCCGCATTAACAAATTGACCGCCATAACGCTTCACACCAAGATATTTGGGATTCGAATCGCGGCCGTTACGAGTACTACCACCTGCTTTCTTATGAGCCATTGCTATCCTCTCTTACTTGCTTATCGCAGTTATTTTAACTTGCGAGTAATATTGTCTGTGCCCCATGTGTTTCATGTGGTGCTTACGACGTCGAAACTTGATAATTTTAACTTTTTTGTGACGGCCATGATCAAGGACTTCAGCTTTCACTATTGCTTTGGAAACTAATGGAGTACCACAAACAATTTTATCACCATCAGCCAACATTAATACTTCTTCAAATTGTATTTCATTGCCAACATCGTTAGGCAGTAATTCAATTTTTAACACATCACCTTCCTTCACGGTGTATTGCTTACCGCCAGTTTTGATTACCGCATACATAATTTTTCTCCAATTCGCCTGATTGGCTATCACAAATTCAATAAAGTCGCATATTCTATGAAATTATCACTATGACTTCAAGTTCATTTTAAAATATTGTATACTTCGCCACCCTTTCCGGATTTTTTTGTTGATTATCCGGTGTTTAATCTGGTCGCGGATTAAATTTTAGGGACTTTACTTAATTATTGGAGTATATAATGTCTAACATCCTTTTAGAAGCACAAACAAGAACGGATATGGGGAAAGGTGCGAGCCGCCGCCTACGTCGTCTTGAAAATAAAGTACCTGCTGTTATTTATGGCGGGGATAAAAAGCCAATGTCAATTCACTTTCAACACAATAAAGTGGTTAAAGCCCTGGAAACTGAAAGCATCTACTCCAGTGTTTTTGACATTACTGTTGATGGGAAAGTAGAACATGTTATTTTAAAAGCGTTGCAACGCCATCCTTACAAGCCTGTTGTGATGCATATGGATTTACAACGTGTTTCTAAAACCGACATCCTGGTTAAATTGGTACCCATTCATTTCACCAATGAAGAAAAAGCTCCTGGTATCAAGGCTGGAGGTATTATTAACCATACTATGACTCAAGTAGAAGTTCGCTGCCAAGCAAAAGATTTACCTGAGTTTATCACAGTAGATATGTCAGATGTTAAAATGGATGACGTGGTTCATTTGTCTAACCTGAAATTGCCTAAAGGGGTACAACTGACTGTTGATGTTACCGATGGCAGCCATGACTCTCCTGTCGTAAGCATCCACATGTCCAAAGCAAGTGCAGCTGAAGAAGAAACAACAGAAGCTACAGAAGTTCCAGCATCTGCTGTCCCAACAGTTAGCGGCGAAAAAGGCGAAGAATAATCAATCCATTTTGATTGAAATGCAGTAAAATGTAGCCTGTAGCAATCGCAGGCTACATAACATCACGACTCTATCAAAGAGCTAAATCATGGCCATAAAACTTATCATTGGTTTGCGTAACCCAGGATCAGCTTATGAACATACGCGGCATAATACTGGTGGATGGTTAGTCTCTGCCCTAGCTCAACGCCACAACGCTTTTTTCAAGCTGGAAAAGAAAATGCAAGCTGAACTGGCCGATTTGGAATTAAATCAGCACCCGGGTAAATTAGTTTTACCTACGACTTTTATGAACCATAGTGGCCAACCCACTCGCCTTGTGAGCCAGTTTTATCGCATTCAACCTGGAGAAATCTTGGTTGTGCATGATGAACTGGATTTACCCCCAGGGCGTATTAAACTTAAAACAGGTGGCGGTCATGGCGGTCATAATGGCTTGAAAGATATAATAGCCCATTTAGGCAGTACTGAGTTTCACCGTTTACGTATAGGTATTGGACATCCAGGCCATAGAGACTTGGTTCATCAATTTGTGCTAGGTAAACCTTCAGCACAAGACCGACAATTAATTTATGACGCAATTGACAGAGGCATAGCAGTAATGCCCTTAGTATTCTCCGGTGATTTATCCAGAGCAATGAATCAATTGAATGTTTAGGCACTGCTTACCAAGGCAAAGAAAATCCTTGCCCGAATCCAGGTTCGCTTAAAGGTAACAGTTAATATAGTTTTAACCATAGAGGTACTCACACATGGGATTTAAATGTGGCATCGTAGGCTTGCCCAATGTTGGTAAATCAACCTTGTTCAACGCACTCACCAAAGCAGGTATTGAAGCAGCAAATTATCCTTTCTGTACGATTGAACCCAATGTTGGGATAGTCACTGTCCCTGACCCCCGGCTTGATGCCTTGAGCGACATCGTAAAACCACAACAAGTACTCCCCGCGACAATGCAATTCGTAGATATTGCCGGAATCGTCAAAGGAGCTTCAAAAGGTGAAGGTTTGGGTAATCAGTTTTTGGCTAACATACGGGAAACTGATGCGATCGCGCATGTAGTCCGTTGTTTTGAAAATACCGATGTGGTTCATGTAGAGGGCAAAGTACATCCATTAAGTGACATTGAAGTAATTAATACAGAACTTGCTTTAGCTGATATGGAAACGCTGGAAAAAGCCATCCTAAAAGCAGGGAAAAATAGCCGTAGTGGCAACAAAGAAGCAATTTTTGAAATGAAAACTCTGGAAAAAATCAAGGCTCATCTTGATGAAGGTTATCCTGTCCGTACCCTTGAATTGAGTGCTGAAGAGGAACCTGTTGCACGTCGCCTTTTTTTGCTCACTGCCAAGCCCGTTCTTTATATCGCCAATGTCGATGACGAGGGTTATGAAAATAACCCCTTGCTGGATCAGGTCCGTAATTTGGCTGCGCAAGAAAAAGCAAGTATTGTTGCCCTATGTGCAGCAACTGAAGCTGAGCTGGTCGAACTCGATGAGGCAGATCGGCAGGAATTTATGGAAGATTTAGGCTTAAGTGAACCCGGTTTACATCGAGTAATTCGTGCCGGGTATGAACTTTTAGGATTACAAACTTATTTTACAGCCGGCGTCAAAGAGGTCCGGGCATGGACTATTCCCAAAGGGGCTACTGCGCCTCAAGCTGCAGGAGTAATTCACTCTGATTTTGAGAAAGGGTTTATTCGTGCAGAAGTTATAGCCTATGATGCATTTATCGCGTGCAAAGGAGAACAAGGAGCGAAAGAAGCAGGAAAATTACGTCTGGAAGGCAAAGATTACATCGTTTGTGATGGGGATGTAATGCATTTCCGGTTTAACGTATAAGCTCAAGTGAAAACTCACTTTTACTTGACAATTTGTATGCTCAAACCTTAGCATTTGTGGATTGAATCGTAGAGGACAAACAATGTCGATTGACAGTATACGCGCGCTGGTTAGTGACGATTTTCATGCAGTTAATACTTTAATTGTAAATAAAATCGAATCACAAATCGGTTTAATTGATGATATGTCCCACCACATCATAGAAAGTGGCGGTAAAAGATTACGACCATTGTTGGTTCTTTTAGCAAGTAATGCGTGTGGTTATCAAGGTAAGGAACATATTACCCTGGCTGCTATGGTTGAATTTTTTCATACAGCCACTCTCCTCCACGATGACGTTATTGACGAATCGACCTTAAGGAGAGGACGTCAGACAGCCAATGACATCTGGGGCAGCAAGGCAAGCATTCTGGTGGGTGATTATCTGTTCACACAATCCATCGAATTAATCGTTGATTCTGGTAATCCGGCGGTTCTTAAGCTTTTTGCGAAAACTGCACTGGAGATCAGTTGCGGTGAAGTAAAACAGCTTTCTAATCGGCATAACCCAACGTTATCTTTCGAAGAATATTTTGATGTGATTCGTGCAAAAACAGCTCTTCTTTTCGCAGCTGCTGCCTGCATAGGACCAATAATCAGCAATGCCTCCAAGGAAATGCAAGACTGCCTTTATGCTTATGGATTGCATTTGGGGAATGCTTTTCAGCTTATTGACGATGCCCTGGATTATTGTTCCGATGCCAAAACTATAGGCAAAAATATAGGTGATGATTTGGCTGATGGGAAAGCTACTTTACCTTTAATTCATGCATTACAGCATGGTACTGAACTGCAAAGACAACAAATCATAGAGAGTCTGAAAAAAGGCACCCTGGATTTTTTACCCGAAATTCTTATTGCTCTTGAAGAAACAAAAGCTATTGAATACACCAAGAACATTGCAGCACAGGAAGTTGATAAAGCCCTCTCCTCTTTGGTGATCTTACCTGCTTCTAAATATAAGGAAGCGCTTATCAATTTAGCTCAATTTGCGTTACAAAGAAGCTATTGATTTCTTGGCAGTTAGGTACCTGGGTGCGAGGCAAACCCTTCAAACATCAGGTCCCTTTAATTGCTAATACCTCAAATACGGAGTGTAGCTCAGCCTGGTAGAGCACTGCCTTCGGGAGGCAGGGGTCGCAAGTTCGATTCTTGTCACTCCGACCAATATAATGAGGACTTTTTCAGGTTAATTCCATTTTTGGAGCAAGTTGACCAATACCGAAAAATTATCAACCAAAATTTTTTGCAATAACATGTTCCAACTCGATTCGCTGTGCATTTAGGGGGAGATATATGCGGGCTTCCAAAGTGTTTCCGGTCAAATCTTCATTATTATAAATCATGATCTGGGCGTTACCTTTTAGGAACATCCTTGATTGGATGCTCAGTAGGAAGTTGTTTGCCCGCATACCTTTCTAAGAGTTCATTCAGACTTTAGTTCCAAGCATCTTGAAAAAATAAAGCTAAAAATAAAATTTTTCAAGGGGACATCTTTTGGGCTTATATGTGATTGATTATTTATCTATTTGATGATATAATGGTCATCTTCTGAATTTCAGTCTACCTAAACATCGGGATTAATAAATACCCCCTTAATAATAAAAACAGGTTTCCAGGAGTTGTTTCATGTGGTTCACATTCGCTATTTTTGCCGCCATCTTATGGGGATTTAATTACGCTCTAGCTGAAAAGATATTAAACAGCATTTCGCCCATTACTTTATTGGCATTGGAAATGATAATGGGTGCCTTATTGTTTGGCTGCATTTCTTTCTTTACAACCTTAAAAAGAGATGTTGAACTTTTGACTAGTGATTCGAATTTATTATTAATTACTGTTGCTGAGATAGCCATTGTACTCATTGCCAGCTATTTCATTTCAGCTTCTATTAACTTAAAAAATGCAACGATTGCAGGAATTGTCGAATTAACTTACCCCCTCTTCACGATTATTTTTACCTGGTTTTTATTTAATCAGGCGCATGTGAATCTCTCAGTAATCATTGGAGGAGTTTTAATATTCGCCGGGGTTATTGTCATTGGATTAGCTTAAACTCGTTACCTCAATCAATGAATCCTTGCAACTCTCTTCCATTTGTTCCGCTGCCATGTCTCTATTTATAGTTTTTTCCCTCTTGTCTCAAAAACGGGATTACCGTTCTCACAATTCAATGAATCAAAATCAAGTCTGCTCCCATAGATTCGTTTTAAGACCTTTGTTTTTTAAAAGTTTTAAATGCATCGATTAGATCAACGACATCCTTGGTTTTAAAATTTATAAAATAAAATAAATTGGTTCCTTCTATTATGATATTTGTGCCATTTCCAGCCGGAGATGAAATGTAATAATCAGGCTGTTTTTTACCTAGCAAAAGACTATTTTCCATAGCCTGAAGTCGCATATCAGCACTTATTTGATATCTGAAATAAGAAAGAGCCTCCATATAGGTTAGAGTTTGAATTCTTTCGATATCTTTAAAGTGCAAAAAAGCAGTATATTGTTTATTTGAATCGGACAGATCAACAATATTGAAGTTAATTTCCACCCCATCATTTATTAATTTATAAGTAGGTAAGTTTAAAACTTTATCAATACTTGAAAAGGTGAAACTAAAAAAGTATTTTAAAGGAACCCGGACAATTATATAGAATAAGTAACCTCCAATTAATCCTAAAAATTGTGACGAATAAACTATATTATGATTTGCTGGAAATAAACTGTTATACCAAAAATGAAGAAACCTTGCTGAAAAATATATAACCACAATCAATGAGATAATACTGACTGTAACGTGTAAAATTGAATACAGTATCGTTGCTTCATTATTCTCATTATTTGGAATTCTATTTATTTGTAAACCTTGAGATAGCATAAGTAAAATACGATCCATAATAAAAGACAAGAAGACCGCAACTGCAGCCCAAACAAAAGGTGAAGTGTTCGGATTTAGGCCTTTTTTATCAAGCGTGCACATAATTAATACACAGTTTACCGTTATTAATAGGATGAGAAAGATAATATAAGTTATATTTAAGCGGATCTTTGCATAATTCATCATTACGCCTTTTTAAAATTTGAGTAATAAAATTGCATGATACAGTTGACCTCCACTTGCTTAGCATCACTCTTAAATACCGGCCCCAGATAAAATGCATTATGCTAAAAATAAAGTTTCTCTCTTAGTAATAATTAGAATCTAATTCATTTTAACTCATACTACCAATAATAAGTTTTTTTAGGGAATATCTTTTCTCAGTAAGAAAATTGGAGGAATTTTAAATTAGTTCGAGCAACTTCTGATATAGGGGATGGGGAGAAACATTGCAGATATTTATAGGGAAAATAAAACAGCTCCTTCATAAAAATGGATTGAATTTGAAATAATTTACTCAGATTAATATTAATTTACTCATTAACTATTATACAATAGTCAGTTTGTTCAATAATTTATAGGTTGTTATTCATGCAAAGTAAAAGAGAGTTAAGCGGAAGTAGGTGGTTTGGAGAAAGTTCTACACGAGAGATGATGATTTCTATGACCAAAGCATTGGAAGAAGCAAGTAGATATCAAGAATCCTTAGATGAAACCATTAATACTACTTTAGAGGAATTGGCTTATTTTGCGTCTATCCATGAATTTCAAAATGCATTATTTGCACTGAATCGATTAATTTCCCACCTAAAATACTTCCCTGACGAGCTGGCTTTTTGTGACTTTTTGAAAAAGAAAACGAATTATTCTGTTATCAACACGCCACAAGTAGCTTACTTTTTTGCATTAATGAATGAGGTCATCAAAAATCAAAATAAACTGATAGCTGCAGGAGCCCAGGAAGATAAAAATATTGATAATGAAATTCTTCCTTTTTGTGTTTTAAACCATGCTAAACAGGGTTTAAAAGTTCTTACTCCCTTCCTTGCTCCTCATACGGGGAATTTTGAACGACAGGGTAATTTTGAGACTGATGTAGCCCAGTTGAATCATTTGTTCAGCACTCTTAGAGCATACAAAGACTGTTGGATAAACGATCGCTATTTTTATCGCACAGCATCTAATTTGCCTCAATGGGATAGTTTATACATTGAATCCTTTCAGGACATTTTTAATGACATTCAAGATAAACAATATATCGAGTACATACTCAACAACATACAATCACGCCTTAAAACATGTAAGGAGCGCTCATTTCCCGCCTTTATCCACTATAATACGGACAATGTAGAAGATTTATTTTTAAAAATAAGCCATTACTTAGGCAAAGATAATTTAATCCAGAAAAAAATTGAAGAGCAAATAGCTACTGGCGCTCGAATGCGTTCATTTAATCAAGAATGTCAACGAAATGGTGCCAAGACACTATTATTGGGAGGTACTTATGGAAATGGGTGTGTTCTTGCGTCTGCCCAAAAATATGGGAAAACGATTTTTACAAAAACCAATGGTTATTTTCAATCAGCCGATACTCATTGCCGCTGGATAAATTATCAAAAAAAACCGTACATACATGAACATTCAATTATAGACCCCCAAATTACTGAAGGTTTCAATCCATTTAATCCCGCACAGAATGTGGAGAAAATCGGATTTAGCGAGTTTCCAGCATTATTACAAGTAAGCCATCGTTACAAAAGTCGCTTCTTAACATCTGAGATTAAAAAAGCGTGTACTTTATCCGAGTTGCCACGCGCAGAACAGAGAAAGTTAATATTTGCGGAATGTGTCGATTATTCCAAATTTGCCACTGTCAAACCCAGTGCTTTATCGAGAATCAGACGCCGTAATACACAACAGGATCATCAAAGCTTTGACCGGCCAATTTTGTCATGGATGCACAATGGCAGCAGACCAAGCGTTTCTCTCAAGAACCATCGTCAAACCCAAGGCGATGACAAACCAAATGCTAAAAGAGATATAAAACCTTAATTGCAGGCAAATATGTTGTGCAAGAAGCACAACATATTATTTCTTAATGTAGTTATGGAATTTCTTCCTTGATCATGTATTGAATTCTCCCCCACCCTCGACGAGGTGGATTCAATTTGAATCTATTCCATTGATAAAGGAGGTTATATAATTTATTTCATGGAATTGGAAATGCCAATTATTTTCCAGTTCATCATAGGATTAAAATCGGGATTGTCTGTAAACACATGGATTGAATTTTCAGGGTCAATAGCAAACAAAGGAGAAATTATATCCTTTTGTTGAATATATTGCTCATAAGAAAATTGTTCCGTTAATGCCGTCGTTTTAATTTTTGCACCCTCGCTAATTAATAAACCCAATTCATCGAAAGTAATTTTAGAACTAAATAAAGTGCGACCACTATTTTTATAAATAAACTTTTGTTCATTTTGGCCTTTCTGGGGAGCTTGTGTCTGAATGGTAAAAATATCTTTTTCCTCAAAGAAATAACGATAATGCTTTGCGGCAAGAACATTAAAATCTAAATATGGAGTTATAATTAACAATTGTTTTATTTTTATCAAATCCAGTTTTTCTTCCACATATTTAGAAATGGGATTACCCCATAAGGTAATCAATCCTTTCATTTTAGCCTCATTAACAGCAGCCCAGCTTTCGTCGATCAAACAAACATAAAATTGATTTTCTTTTAATTGCTCAGCTATAGCTAGGGCAAGCTTATTGGAACCAATTATCAGCAAGCCTTCTGGTTTTGGTTCCGCCACGCCTAATTTTATGGCTAAAGTTTTAGCCGTTACGCTTTGTAGAATAATAGTTGCAATAATCATAAAAAAAGTAAAAGAAACAAGTTTATTCGCATCGGCATATCCAAGATTTTCTAACTGTAATGCGAATAAAGAAGATATTGCGGCTGCTATAATTCCCCGTGGTGCTACCCAAGAGATTAAATGCCTTTCATTCATTGTTAAGTCTGAACCTAATGAGGATATGTAAACATTTAAAGGACGTATAACAAATTGAATTAAAAGAAAAAGTATAATAGCCTGGTATTTCAAATCCATAAAGTTACTAAAATTAATTCGGGCAGAAAGCACGATAAATAAAAAAGAAACAAGCACAATACTTAAACTCTCTTTAAAGTTTAATATATGTTCTAGCTCGATATCTTTAAAATTTGCTAAGGTAATTCCCATTACTGTTACAGCAAGAAGCCCCGATTCAGACAAAAAATAATTTGCGCTAGAAAAAATAATGCCAATGACCGAAAGAACTGCAAAATTATGTAAATGTTGCGGAATCCAGTATTTTTTAAAGGCTATCCCCAGGCAAATACCTCCAGCAAATCCAAATGACAGGCCAATAAAAGTGATTTTTAAAAACGCAAGTAAGCTCGCGAAAACCCCATAAGTCAAACCTTGTGAGGTAAGTACTTCAAAAACTAAAACAGCTAGAATTGCACCAATAGGGTCTATGAGTATTCCTTCCCAATGTAATACTTTGGAAATATTTGCATTGGGTCTTAAGATTCTCAACATGGGACGAATGACTGTTGGCCCGGTTACAGTCATTAGAGAAGCAAATAAAAAAGAGATAGCCCAGGAAGTCTCAGTAACAAAGTGGGTGCACAAGGCCACTGAGACAAAAGTAATAATAACACCTATGCTGATTAAATTCCCGATAACACTCCCTAAACCTTTAATTTTCGCAAAATTCAGGGTCATACTTCCTTCAAATAAAATTACAGCTACTGAGAAGGAAACGAATGGAAACAATAAGGCTCCTAATTGTCTATCTGGATTAAGCCAATGAAAAACAGGTCCCACAAAAATGCCGCTAAGCAGTAAAAATAGAATAGCAGGTACCTTCAAATAAGATGCAACCCATTGGCAAAAAAAACCAGTAACCAAAATAAAGGAAAATGCAAGAACCAAAATTTCTGACATTGTTTATCACACAATAAATTTATTTTATTTTTCAATAATGTATAGGGTAAAGTTACCAATAGCCAGTAAAGTTTTTCGGAAACAAATTATATGACTCTTAATAGCAATGATTCCTATTTAAATAGGAACAGTTTATTGAAGAACACTTTTGAAAGCGACAGCTCTGGACCCTTCATCATCCAAGCCCTGCCATATGCTCTTGTTGCCACTTAATGAGGTAGCATAAATTTATTTTTTAGATTGCATTTTTTTCTTGCTTTCTATTTGTTGACACATTTTTTTATATTTTTTCTCAAGCAACTTCAACTCTTCGTCATTTAATCGATCCAAATCAATAGTTAAATTATCCGCAGGTTGGTGGGACTTAATTAATTCATCCAATTTTAAATTGATTATGGTTGTATCACGATTTTGGGTATGTTGAATTAAAAAAACCATTAGAAAAGTGACTATTGTAGTACCCGTGTTTATTATCAGCTGCCAGGTATCGGAAAATTTGAAAACAGGACCACATATTATCCATAATATAATAAGAAGAATGGAGGCCAAAAAAGCATACATGCTGCCTGCTGCAGCACTAATAGTAGTTGCAAACTTTTGAAACCATAGATTAAATTTATTCTGTTTTTTCATGATAATTTCTACTCAGTTCATTGCATTCAATTAGGGAATATTATCAAAAACAATTTCACACATCAGGCATTAGAAAGAGCGATGACAGCATGCAATCCAACTCTGCCTCTTCCTGATTATTTCTAAGCGGTGCTTTCCTCTATTTTATACCTATTATTTTTTGGATGATCCACAGTTTCTTCCTGTAAAGGCAAAGTGAGATTATTGAAGTTAAATATACCCCAACATTCATTGCAGCTAATAGTCCCATTTATAATACAAATTAGAAAAGCAATTGAGGGATGTCAATAACTCCAGAATAGAAGTGAATTAAAATCCGTGTACCCTTTAGAGCTCCCCCCAAGAACCTTCCTTCCTCTATCTGGGAAGTGGGTTGACGTCTGGTTTCCAGATCTTTTGATTAATTTTAGCGATGCGCGCAGCCAGGCCAACAACAAGGCCGGCGCTTACCATCTTTGAGATCATTGCATGCCCTCTCGATTCGGTGTTTCCTGGTCTCCTGCTTTTTGGCAGACTCAATCCAGCATATCCATTCATTGCGGGCAAGTGGTGTAATATCTTCCCATACAGCTAACGCTTTCGTGTCAGAAGATAATAGTTTTTGAAAATCCGCTGGCAATTTATGCACCAGACCTGTAGCTATCTCTTTTCCAGTCATTAATTTAATCCTGAAATATCAATTATGCAGTTTATTATCTATTGCAATTTACCTTAATATTACATCAAAGAAATTGGCTTTTTGTTCATATTTTCCCGCTCTTCTCAAATATAATATTTGCTTAGGAGAATGCAACTCGCTATAGTCGCTCCAAGTTCAATCCCAGTAATATATTCTGCAACATGTCTGAGAAAATCTATTGGATATATATTTTACGATGCAGCAATCAAAGCTATTACACCGGCTATACAGATAATCTTGAAAAACGTTTTCAAGACCACTTGGCAGGTAAAGGAAGTAAATATACACGAAGCTTCAAACCCCTCTCGATCGCTCAAAGTTGGCAGATAAAAGGTGATAAATCGATGGCCATGCGCATAGAGCGTTATATTAAAAAACTGTCTAAAGCTCAAAAGGAAAACCTGATTCTTAATCCTTATTCTGACACATTGATAAATATTTTATCCAATGAGTTTTAGCTCTTTAAATTAGAATTTAAACAATTATACAGTTTCATCACTGTACACACTTAAGCTTACCATGATAGGCTTCCAAGCGCATATCAGAATAAAATTGCATTTTTATGGCTTATTTGCATTTATTACGACTGCCCTATTTAATTAATAATGATTCAATCTGCCATACATTCATCAATATTAACTTCATATTTTTTGCGATTACCTTAAATTAACCATAATGTATTTATATGGTACAAACAGATTATTGTTTGCAAAGTTTCTTCGCGTATCTACACTTAAACAATAACTGGAATTCTTCTTTGGATAGGAAATGGGACGATACTTGAGAACAATCTATGGAAATAGAAAAGAAAAGCTTCGTCAAAAAATTGTGATGATGTATCTGTTCTTACTTCTCTTTAATTTTGCTGTCTGGTTTTGGGCTTTTTATTCACTTTATAACTTCCCCTTATTATTTGGATCTGCGGTAATGGCTTACAGCTTTGGATTGCGTCACGCAGTAGATGCGGATCATATAGCAGCAATTGATAATGTTACCCGTAAACTACTGCAGGAAGGGAAGCAACCGATTGGGGTAGGTTTTTTTTTCTCTCTAGGTCACTCCTCAGTTGTTATTATTGCAACCATAATAATTGCCCTGTCCACTCAAGCAATTATGCAAGCTAACTTTGATAAATGGCATCAAATAGGCAGCATTATTTGTACGTCCTGCTCAGCGATATTTCTTTTGTTGATGGCCGTGATCAATATCTTAATTTTTTTCTCCATCTACAAGACTTTCACCCAAATTCGCAATGGCAAAAAGTTTACTGAACAAGATGCTAATGAGCTCATGGGACAAAATGGATTCTTGGTTAAACGTTTTCGTAGATTCATGAATCTCATATCCCATAGTTGGCAAATGTTTCCTCTGGGATTTCTCTTTGGAATTGGTTTTGATACAGCAACTGAAGTAGGTTTACTTGGATTATCCGCAACTCAGGCATCTGAGGGGGTTTCTATGTGGACCATACTTTTGTTTCCCGCTCTTTTCACCGCGGGTATGACTCTAATTGATACCAGTGATGGGATCTTTATGCTGAGTGCATATGGATGGGCCTTTTTAAAACCTGTAAGAAAACTTTACTACAATTTAACTATTACCCTTGCCTCAGCGCTGGTTGCTCTTTTGGTTGGGGGGATAGAGGCTTTGAATTTAATTGCAGGCAAAACAGGATGGAGAGGTTCCTTTTGGAATTTCATTAACCAAATAAACGACCGATTTAACAGCCTTGGTTTTTTTATTATTTTATTTTTTATTTTGAGTTGGGTTGTATCGATTTTTATTTATAAATGGATGAATTTTGCAGCTTTAGACGAACGGTTTGTCGATGACAAGCAACGCAATTCATTTTAATTTTGGAATTGGAGGGTATTAGTATGTCATCTGAAAATTACAGTGCATTAGTCGAGGTTATAAGGAAACTGGTGCCAATATCCCGGCAGGAGATGGATTTACCTTTTACCATGACTCCAGAAGCGGCTCAGGCAATTTTGCATGTTGTCCATGATATTGGAGGACAACCGGACGGTCCTTTAGACAAGTCTCTTCACGAAACAGAGCTCTGGGAAATGTTTACGCATGCTACCGCTGAATGTCTGGCCTGGAGAGGATATTGGGTTTCTGAGGAACGCAGACGCCGGGAAAATGATTTAGGTGTTACTCTCTATTGTGGAACACCTTATTATGCTCGTTGGTTACTGGCAGCAACAAAAATGTTACTTGATAAAGGCTTAATAACACCGGATGAATTAATGTTGAAATTGGATCAAATCAGCAAACGTGAGGAGGCCTGCAAATGAGTGCTAAATTTAAAGTGGGTGATAGAGTAAAAGTGATTGATTTACCCTCATTATTTCATACGCGTACTCAGGGATATACTCGTGGAAAAATAGGCGAGATCGTCATGATAAGGCCCTCTTGGGTAATTCCTGAAGATGAAGCTTGGGGTAGATATGAAGGCCGTAGGGAGCCGTTTTACATGGTTCGTTTTAAAATGACAGAATTGTGGCATGACTATGGCGGTCCGGGTATTGATACTCTAGATACCGAATTATCTGAACGATGGATAGAGCATGTTTAAAAAACATGCCGGACTTATTTTGGAGAAATTCAATGACAAAGAAAACTGGAAAATCAAGTTGCTGCGACGAACATGATCATCTTCATGAGCATAGTCATGATTCAGGCGATGAGTATGTGAATATGCACCCCATTAAAGAACGCGAAGAAGCGATTGAATTTACAATTTTAGAAGCTGCTATCCGTGAACTTTGTATCGAAAAAGGCTTATTTTCAGCCGATGATCATAGACGTTTTGTAGAATGGTATGAAAGCATTGGGCCCATGGGTGGTGCGCGAGTAGTGGCTCGGGCATGGGTTGATCCTGAGTTTAAGAAAAGATTGCTCAAAGATGGCGTAGCGGCTTGTCTGGAAATGGGAATAGATTGGATGAAACCCACAGGCAGTGGAACACCAAGTGACTATACATTCTTGCTTGTATGTGAGAACACCCCAAAAGTTCATCATACTATGGTCTGTACATTGTGTTCATGCTACCCAAGACCGTTACTGGGTACATCACCAGCATGGTATGAACGCATGAATTACCGGCGCAGAATGGTTCGCTGGCCTCGTCAACTCCTAGCTGAATTCGGTACGATTATACCCGAAGACGTTGAAGTAAGGGTTCATGATTCGAATCAAAAAACTCGCTATATGATTTTACCCATGCGTCCTGCAGGTACGGAGGACTGGACTGAAGAGCAACTGCAAACCTTAGTTACGCGCGATACAATGATTGGGGTAACACTACCCAAAGTAGAAAGATTGAATGATAACCATCCAGGAAATCAAAAAAACGAATAGCGGCGTTGACAACTTATCTATTGAAGTCCGCGCACTCTAAAATATCTTATTCCCCCTGCATAGGGGGAGTGCATGATTTCTTTAATCGAGCAACAAGCCCTAAGAATGCATGTTTATAATCCCAAATTTTTATCACGCTCTCTTCGTTTGCACATATTTTAATGAACTACTTATTTATAATAATTACCCGACTTGTCTGATGCCGCAAAATTATAGTTAAGTATTGAAATTAAAGGAATTTTTGATTTTATAATCCATTTAGGATAGCATGATATGACATTCAGTATCTTGCAGTTGAGATTTTCAATAAGCATGGCTGGAATTATTTTAGGGATTGTTGAGCGGCATGGACTGTCCAAATACTACAATTTATCTCAATTCTCATTCTATTGCTCTGAGTATTTTTCCGATTGCTTCTTTTTTTTTCGATTTTAAAAAAGCTACGCTCTCTACCCCAGCAATTCGTTTGTTATCTCACACTGGATGTCTTAACACTTCTCTGTTGTTTATAAACCTGTTTTTACTATGTAAGGAATATTGATGAACAAGAATCCTTTGGTACTGCTGTTCTCAGCAAGTTTGTTAGCTACTAGTGCGCTCGCAGGCACTATGGGTCCTGTAACCCAACACCCTGATTGGGCCTGGGTAGGCACATTCAGTGCTGGTCCAGTCTGGGAAAGTGGTGGTTCAACCCAAACTTTTTTTCTGGCACCGGGTATAGAAAAAACATATGCCGCAGATAAATCCTCCAGTGCTTTATTCCATGGGGAGGTTTTTTTAGGCGTGCAAAAGTGGCTGTCACAAGCTCTGCAAGGTCAAATAGGCCTGGCGGTAGCTGCAACCAGCGATGCCAAACTTTCTGGACATATATGGGATGATGCGGACCCTCTGTTTGATAACTATTCCTATGATTACAAAATTCAGCATACCCACATCGCAGCAAAAGGGAAGCTCCTGGCAGACATGGGCTATTGGCTGATTCCATGGATAAGCGGCAGTATTGGGGTTGGTTTCAACGATGCTCATGGATTCCATAATACACCTCTAATTTTTGAGGCATTGCCTAATCCTGATTTTGCATCCCACACTGAAACCGCATTCAGCTATACAGTAGGAGCTGGCGTGCAAAAAGCTTTAACAGACCATTGGCAAGTAGGGGTGGGCTATGAATTTGCCGATTGGGGGAGAAGCAATCTGGGCCGTGCTGAAGGACAAACTCAAAATAGCGGACTGACCCTAAATCATCTTTATACTAATGGGGTTCTGTTTAATCTCACTTATCTTTCTTAAGGAAAAGGACATGGATAAAAATAATTTAAGGAATAAGATATTAACCGGGATAACCGGATTGGCACTGATGGGTTCCGCCCAGGCAGGAATACCGGTGTGGACATTTGCACCGATTGCAGGCTACCCCCCGACTGTTAGCGTGACTACAACAGGAAAGGCGACAATTAAATACACGGTAACTAACCAGTCACACAAAACCCATATATTAAGGATGAAGCCCATCCAGGGGATTACCCCATCAGGATGTACTTCCCCTTTGGGATTCCATGAAGCGTGTACCTTGACCCTGAGTGTTACGGGCAGCGCGTTGACAGGCGATGTCATTGGCGGTCCTGAATTATGTGAACAGGGGAATTCTTCTCTTTGTTACCAGCCAGGACAAGGAAACACCTTGGCAATACACCTGACCCAACCGCCTCCAGTCCAACGATACACCGTAATTCCCTCTGCAGGCTCCAATGGCAGAATTAGCCCCAATTCTTCGCAAGTCGTAACTCCAGGCGCAACCCTAACGTTCACGGCCACCGCAAATGCAGGATATGGAGTACATCAATGGCTATTAGACGGCAAGCTGGTACAAACCGGAGGGACAACTTACCAGTTGACTAATATTATTGCCAACCATACGGTCCGGGTGACCTTCGGTGCGGTTACACTCACCCCGAGTGCAACGACCCTGGCGCTTGCAACCAATTGCCAACCTGCGTCCTCGTGCACTGCCACGCAAAATGCAGCACTCACAGGAAACCCAAGACAGATTACTATCACTAACTGGGGTTCAGGCAGTGCAACCAATGTATCAGTAACCTCTACAGGCCTTCCATCAGGAACAACTATCAGCAGCAACACCTGCACGGGCACACTTAATGGGGGTAGTTCCTGCATAATTACTCTAACCCCAGGTTCCGTAGCAAGTTCTGATGCAGGCAATAATGCCTGTACTTCCGGCACGCAGCCTGTCGCTGGTACGGTCACAATAACAGCTACTGGCGGCCTCTCCATTCGAGTGAATGCTTACGTACTGGGATATGGATGCCAGTATCAGGGAGGTTATATTTTCGCGGTGGATGATACCCAAGGGTGCACTTCGTCTACTTCCTGCACCGGCAGCATTGTCGGAAAAGTGGTTTCACTGACTGATCAATATCCTGTCACTCCAGGCATAATATGGAGCTCAAATGGTGATACAGGACATGGTGGTGGTGGTTTTGATGCCGCGGATGTAAGTGAGGATTTAATTCCAGGTGTTAACGAAACATCTACTCCGTCAAATCCTTCCCCCTCCTATTCTGATTTTCAAACTTTCTTCCAAAATACTTATACCAATATGAATCCATTTTCTGCTTCGTCATTTAGGGCGTGTCAGGGAAATCTCGATGGTCAGTGCAATACAGACAATATACTCACCTTTTATAATACCTTCATAACAAACTACAGCACAGCTGGAACTCCGCCGTTTACAGCTACCCCTGGACCAACTCCCCCTGCGTATTACTCTGGAGGATTGTGTTCGCAAACAATTAATGGGTATATGGACTGGTACTTACCGGCTATTTGCGAAATGGGACCTGAATTTGGCAGTTCTGGCTGTGTTGCGGGTACGCAAAACATCTTCGATAATTTACCTGCATTAGTGGGGGTTGTCGGTTCACCCGATCCAGGGACCTCTTGTTCTCTGGGGGCAAACTGTCTTACAGGCTTTTACCATAGCTCTACTCAGTCCTCCGCAGCCCCGGCTTTCAATGCATGGTCGCAATATTATAACTTTGGTAACAACTTCCAGGGTACTGGGGTGAAGTATTACCTATATGGGGTTCGATGTACCCGGGCCTTTCAATAAAACGCGTTAAATCTAATGGGTTATCAGAGGATAACCCATTTTTTTGAATAATTGCTGACTAAATCCAAACATCCATGAAAGGAGTACTCAGATAGTTCATTTTCTTTAACTGCTTTAGGTAGTCCTGATCGCAAACAACCAGGCTACATGCTGGGAATCTGTGTAGCAAGCCCACTTACAATTTTACAAATTATTATCTTGACCTTTTTACTTCATGGTTGCCAGATGCCCATGTAATTTAGTATCAACTTGTAAAACCCTGGGAATTTTATCCTTGTTTCAAGTGCTTAAATCCGGGAGAATATCTAAATTACTGTCATTTCAAGGATTACCCATGTCAGTGCCCCATGAACGCTATCTTGACGAAGCGATAAAAGAAGCCCGCCAAAGTCTAGCTGAGGGAGGAATACCCATTGGTGCAGTACTTGTTTATCAGGGGCGCATTATTGGACGGGGACATAATCAACGGGTTCAAAAAGGCAGCACCATATTACATGGAGAAATGGATGCATTGGAGAATGCAGGCAGACAAAAGGCCAAAGTATATGAACAATCAATTTTATACACCACCCTTTCTCCTTGTGCCATGTGCAGCGGAGCAATTCTCCTTTATAAAATCCCCTATGTGGTCATTGGCGAAAATCAAACCTTTATGGGGGAAGAAGCCCTCTTAAAAGCACGCGGTGTAACCCTAGAGGTGGTGCAGAATGAAGAATGCATCAGCATGATGCGGCATTTCATTAATAAAAATGGTAGGCTATGGAGTGAGGACATAGGCGAATAACAACTTGGAAGGAATATAACATAATGGAACTACTAAGCCTGCATTCCCTATTGTTGTATATACAACACAGTATTTCATTTTGTGGGGTACTTGTTATTCTTTTGGGTGTTTTAGCGGCATTATTTCGCTACCTTTCCCTACCCTTTTATGGGGCAGAGCCTGCCAAAAAAATGGATATAAATCAAATCCGTTTAAAGCTGGGAAGGGTATTAACATTAGGTTTGGAGTTTATTGTTGCTGCCGATTTAATAGGAACCACTACAGCCCCCGACTATTATTCCGTAGGTATCGTGGCCAGTATCGTATTAATCCGAACCTTATTAAGCTTTACCTTAAACCGTGAAATTAATGCGATCAGTAAACAGGAGTATCAAAAAGACAAGATATAATGAAAAATGTCCTGCTATATAATCAGTACTTCCTCAATGAGGCTTTTGAATAAATTGATCTATAGAAATGTTAGACCGTAACAAGGCAGGAATTATCTGGCCCGTACTTTCACATTCAAGTTTTTTCTTGATATTTTCGAGATGCTTATCTACAGTGCGTTTGGATATTTCCAAAATATCTGCAATGCGTTGGACATTAAAACCAAAGTAATAAAGATAAATAATTTCTTTTTCTTTTAAGGTAAGCTCTTTTGCAGACATGAAGTTGAAAGGCAAAGCATTAAAATCAAAAACAGTATCATTTATCATATCTTTTAATTTTGGGGAGTTTTCTTTTTGTCCCAAAATAATTTTCTTTAAATTTAAACCCTTATCCCCCTTGCGGGACTCCATAAGCGAATTCATCTCAATGATAAACTCTTTAGGCAATATGAGAGTATTGTCTTTGGTTAACAATCGTCTTCCCCGCACAGCAAGATTCTGGCTGATGGCTTTTAAAATATCCATATTATTCAAGATAAAATTATTCGCTTTATGGACACAGGAAACGGATGCAAAAGTATAAATTTCAGTGTACTCAGCATGATGAGAAACAATATCGAAAAAATATACATAATTTTGATCAATCAAAGTTTCTTTAACAGAATTGGCTATCAATTTATCATTAACCACATCGGATGCATAAAAATTATCATCACTAGGGGTGGCATTCATAATCTGATCCGCAAATAATTCATTTTTGAAGAAAATTTCAAGAAGCGCTTTATCTGACATTAACTGCAAACAACGCCCCTGTAAATCATAATAAAAATACCCCCAGCTGTAGATAGGGGTATTTGCAAATACATGCTGATAGAGGCCTTCGAAATAGGAAGTATACATTTTCATATTATTAAAGGCCTTCATGACAGATCCAAAAAAGTAACCGGTTATTATTTAGTATAGATCCACAGAGAGCGCACAAAAAAAATTATTGCCTAAATGATGCATATTTTTATTCCTTTACAATGATTAAAGCGAGTGGAAACCCCAGGTTCTAACTTGCGTCGGAATAGAATGTTAGCTGGGGCTTTTGTTTTTTTAGCAATTGCAATTCTAATGGCCATTTACCGGTTTATAGGCACCAATCCTACGTTTATCCTTGTAGCAAAAATACTTCTTTATCTTTCCTTGGCAGCCTTTTTAACACTATTAATTGTGCATGTACTAAGTTCTGCTCCCCCTACTCCGGACGATAAAAAAACTCTTCCCTTATAAGAAACGCCATCATTCAATAATGATTGCTATTTGATATGCTTTCAAGCAAACTTCTTTTTCATTCATGAAGGAAACTGCTGCATGCTCAATAAAGAAAATTCAGAATTTTCTTTCCTATTCTCCTCGGCTTTAAACAACCCCGTAATTTTTATCACGAACTCGACCAGTAAAGAACAGGGCTCTAGCATATATATAGTTCATCAAAACGGTACAATTCGATGCTCGGGGGCTAATGAAGGTGAAAGAAAAGCAACTACTTTTATAAGGCCCTATCTGATTGGATACATATCTTCTAAAAAGGAGGGGGTTATTTTCAACCAGGCATCATTGGGACTTTCTCCTTTTGAAGCACGTGCTAAAAATTATTCTGAGCTTATACGGATGGAGAAAAACGGCTACGGCCACATGGGAAACACAATAACTGAAATACTTTCTTTTAAAAATTTAAGGAGTCCTGACTTCACCCCCTCCACTTGGAAAAATCCAGGGAACAGTGGAACTGATTGGTCTATTGCAAGACAAGAAGTTCTAGGAGCTTGGTATTATGTGGTTGCAAATGGGTATGATTTTAAGGAGGACGATCATCGGGTCGAAACCAATCAATTCAAAATACAAAGTTTTTAGCCTGGCTGCAAACGATTTAAATGAGGGTTGCTTTTCACTAGTTATGCGAGAAAAGCAAACTCTGCCTTATGCAATAAGTTAAAGTGATTTTTTAGCCAGGCGGTTTAAAATATGTTTGGGGAGCAGGAGCCAATAATGGCCTTTATTTTTCATATGCTCACCTAGAAATGCTGCAAACTTACCCGAGCCCCAATAAATATCGCCTCGCATAAATCCACGAATCGCACCACCCGTGTCTTGGGCAATCATCAGACGCTGAAATTGCTTCTCATTCGTTTCATCATTTTTATCAGGTCTTTTTGTATCCAACCAAAGGGGAGCGCCGAGAGGAATCCATTTCTTATCTACAGCTAAAGAATAACCTGGCGTAAGTGCCATTCCTTGTGCACCAAGAGCCATAGGTTCTTTTAAATCCTCGAAAAAAACGAAAGATTTGTTTTTTTGAATGATTTCTTTTGCCTTATCAGGATGTTGCTCCAGATAACGTATAATCGCAGCTTTTGAGGCATTATGTCGGCTCATAATCCCTTTATTAATCATTACCTTGGCAATAGAGGTATAAGGAGCGCCATTCTCCCCTGCATATCCCAGGTAAATATTTTCACCATTAGGCAGTTGAATAACTCCCGAACCTTCAATCTCTAAAAAGAGCCGCTCAGCAGGACTATGAATCCAGGCAATTACAGGTGCCTTTTTCCTAAGAGCTCCGTTATCAATTTGCTCGCGGGTATAGGATGTCGAATATTTGCCTTTGGGGAGGCCATAGATAGGTGTACTATATTTAGAACTTTTTGTTAAATTCCCTTTGATTTTAGGCATATAATAGCCTGTAAATAAGCCCTTAACCGGTTTTTTTTGGGTAAACTCAATTGGATGGAACCACTTTTCAAAAAACGCTTTTGCTGAATCTTCTGAAACAGAATCCACAGCTACAGCTGCCTTACACGCAGGATGCCAATCCTGAGCCTTCAATTTAATATGTCCTGAACTGATCAAATGAGAGGGAGATTGCTTCAAGAATGTCTCACATGATTTCTGAAAGGCGAGTAATGATTTTTTTACATCTGCAGTATCCCAACCAGGCAATTCCTCGAAAGATACTTTAGTTAAAGCAACATTATTGCTTTTCATAATCACCTTTCTTGCAGTGGGTGTGTGCTCTGGGCTTTTTCTAACAGTGGCAAGTTTATTAGCGCTCGTATGCACCCTATCTGCTATTTTTTTAGCATTTTTGGGAGCCATATTCGCAACTGTTTCGGTGCTCTTATGTGCTGTATGGGCAATCTTTTCAGCACTTTTATGTGAGGTATTATCTTGTGCCTTTTCGGTTTGAATAATCTCTCTTTTAGAACTTGAACTCGTCTCATGGAACTTCGCTTTCTTGTGAAGCGTCAGTCCAAGCGAACCGAATGTAAGACAACTAATACCGATTATTATGTATGTTAATTTCCTACTCATAGTCGCGCAAGGTTTACATAAGATGAAATTTAAATCAACACTTTTTAGCGTTTTTTCTACAATTTTCACTCTATTTGATTATAATTTACTCTGTTTTTATTAAAAGTAACCAGCTTATAGTAACAAAATGAGCCCATTTTTCTAAGAAAATTTTCAGATAAAACAAATAAAATATGAGACTTCTTAAGCTTTTATTAAGGAAAAAATGTTAAAATTTGCGGCAATGCGTAATTACTCTGCCAGACCCTCATCCCTTTATCTGGCGAGTGGAGGATGATAAGTTTAATTAATCTCGAATTACTAAAGGCAATGCCTAATGGGGTGTATTTGAGTTTATTAAACGAAATCAGCCTTAAAACCGGAGCATTGTGTCTTTAAAAAGAGTCCTGGTTCTTTTCGTATTAATTTATTCATTATCCCTATAAAGTTTATTTAGCCTTCGATATCTAACTGGTCAATCACATTTCGTATTGGCTAAAAATTATTATTTTTAACAAGGACTATCCATGCATATTCGTATTTTATCTTTTGATTTTGATGGCTGTTTATTCAATAGGTCATACATAGATGCGCCGTATACAAATTACAATAAACATCTTACTGATGCTGTAATTACTCATAACCAGGATTTTCTAGAGCGATTAAAGAAAGAGAATGAAAAGTTTTCCAATGTAACTGCCTTTATTGGTTCTAATCGTCAAAGTTTTCAACTCGATATGGCAAACGCTGGGGCTCTACACTTCTTCAAAGGTTCCTGTGTGTCTGCGATGCAAACTGTTTGTGATTATTTGGGAGTAAATTTTAATCCTCTGTTATTAACTGATATCTACAACTCTCTTGAACCAGGCAGCGCGTGTAAGCTCATCAACGTAGAGTTAGAAACTAATAAGTGGATAGAGGGAGGCTCCCTTGAACATTCAGATTGCCCAATGGATGGGAATAAAGTCTCGCTAATTTTTGCGCAAATGCAAGCGGCTGCCAGTGCCTATCCTGACGAAAAAATAGTCTTTGATTTTTATGATGACCGGCTGGACATTCTGAATACTTTAAACATTTTTTACACTAAACACAGCCATATGATCCCTCCCAATGTTCTCTTACGCCTTAATCAATACAATGGGTCCGAGGTGGAGCTCGTAGCGGAGATAGCCCCGGAAAAAGGAATCGCCTTTAATAACTATCAGGACATTGTGATTAACATGTTGGATAGTCTCTGGAATCATGAGGAAATTGCCGAGGATTTGCGAGCACTCAGCAACAGCACACCCGAATTGTCAATGGAAGACCAAAGTATTTCTGCTGATAATTTAGAACAATTTGCCGCATCAAATACACTTGGAGAAAAGGGAAAAGAAGCGGATGCCGCCCTTCTTGAGAATGAAATTGCTGAGGAAAAAACTCCCTCTTTACCATTTGAAGAGCAAGAACACTTTATCCTTGAGCCTGTCGCTGAGCCAGTTATGTTGTCAAAACTGGATGTTACAGCAAACAAAGTGGATAATCCTTCTGCCCCCTTTAATGCCCCCCCCTTAGCAGCTCCAGCAGGACCACTCAACGATGAGATGATTCAGGAGAAGGAACAGCCTCCCCAACCCGAAGAAAAAGGACAATTTATTGCTGTTGCTGAGCCAGTCACTGAAGAAAAAGCACCCCATGAAATGAAAATATCAGGCGTTGGCAATCCAGGACGCAATCCCCATGGTTTTCATAATCATGCTTCTCGCTCAACAATAAATCGCGCCCCCATCCCCGCAAAATATTTAAACGGTAGTTGCCTAAGTAGTGGCAGTTGCATTGTTTCTTAATTCTTAAAAAAGCAATTGTAGTGATTCCTGCTGCACTACAATTGCTATTTCATTGCCATTTAATTTAACTGAAATTCATCTCTTACCGAGCAATAAATTTAATGTTGTCCATTTTCTCTTATCGTGGCAAACCAGAGGTTAATTCCTTCCACAAGCGTAGGATGCGCAAACATCACATCACGCAACTTTTGGTAAGGCATCCCTAATTCCATAGCCAATTGAATCACGCCAAGAATTTCCCCTGCTTCGGCACAAAATATTGATACCCCTAAAATACGATCCGTTTTGGCATCAATGATTGCTTTTAAAAGTCCTGTTGTTTCCCCCTGGGTTTTTGCTCGGGGAATAACTGCAGCAGGAATTTTTGCTATTTTCAAATCGTAACCTTGACCAAGGGCTTGTGTCTCTGTCAGGCCAATACGGGCTAATTCCGGGTCGAGAAATACTGTATAGGGAATAAGCCGTCCATGAATCGAAAGTTTATTGTGGGGATTTTGCAGATTTTGCTTTACTAATCGATAATCATCTAAAGATAAATGCGTGAATTGTGCTCCGCCTTTGACATCCCCTAAAGCCCAAATACCCTCGGCAGTTGTTTCTAAAAAGTCGTTTACTTTAATAAATCCACGTTCATCCACCTCAACCCCTGTTTTTTCCAGGTTTAATTTGGCCGTATTCGCACTACGTCCTACAGCTATAAGTAAATGGGTTCCACGAATGGGCCTTGGATTTCCATCCTGAGTTCCATTGATAAGTATTTTGCCCTCTTCCGCTTGAATGGTATTAATTTTTGTATCGAGGGCAAATTGAATGCCTTCTTTGGTTAAAGCATCGTAAACCTGTTCCGCGATATCTCTGTCTTCACGACCAAGAAACTTGCTGTCAGCCTCTATCACTGTGACCTGTGAACCCAGACGGCGAAATAATTGGGCGAACTCCAAACCAATATAGCCCCCACCTACAATAAGTAAATGCTCGGGTACTTCATCAACATTCATTAAACTGTCATTCGTGTAGTATTTTATTTTGTCCAAACCGGGAATTGGGGGAATAAAAGGTAAGGCCCCGGTATTAATAAAGATTTTATCCGCAGTAATTTCCAATACATTTTGCCCATCACGAGGTGAAGTGAGGGCTACCTGGATTGTTTTTGGTCCCACGAAGTGTCCCTTGCCTAACATGAGATCCATTCCAGAATCCAAAAATTGTTTTAAATTAGCTTCCCGCATCGCCTGGATTACAGCATCTTTTCGGGCACGAATCGCTTTGAAATCAACAGGCGCAAGAGTTGCCTCCAAACCATAGGCCGATGCTGAACGACAATAATGCGCAATTTTTGCTGATTGCACGAGGGTTTTTGTTGGTATACATGCTACATTGATACAAGTGCCTCCAATCTGATTGTCCTCAACCATAGCTACTCGGTGCCCTGATTTGGCTAAATCCATAGCTAGAGTTTTTCCGCCTTTGCCTCCACCTAACACGATTACATCAAATTTTAATGTCATAATAATTCCCTAATTTAATTAATCCCATTAAAAATAATTCGCATCCCATTTTATATTTTTTACACTCTTTCCAGATATTACATTACCCGACTCGGGGGGTAGGTTATATATTGCTTTATATACTCGATGAAAAGGCATATCCAAAATCTTTACATAGCCTGAGAATGGAAAACTCAGAACTGTTATGGCAGTCATGTAAATAGCCAGAAAAATACATAAAATGTAAAGAAAAGGATGTCCTTGCAAACTCGACTCTAAAGAATAAATGCCGATTATAAAAAATGCACCTAGGAAAATAATAATGTACCAGGCTAAAGGAATTGCTGTTTTAAGCATGTTCACCCGGAAAGTACGGGTTTCCAGTGCTTTATTCAGTGCAAAAACAGCGGAATGGTAAAAAGTAGAAACAGAAGCTTTAGGATGATATTGCAACAGTACCTTAAATATTTCTTCACCGGCTCTTTGGGTTGTTTGCGCTTCCTCACCACGGGACATAGCAACTATGTCCTCGTTTAAAATGGAGGAGATATAAGCAGATAAGCTTTCCCGTATATTTTTTTGAATCTCTGGAGGAAAAGCTCGGGAACTTTCGGCAATAATATATAATTGAGCGGCTTCGGTAGTAACAAATTCATAGGTCTTTTGATAATTAGACCATAAAATATAAACAATAAACCCTAAAAAGATACTGTATAGAGAACCAATACTTCCTACAATCCCGGTTGCAGTTTCTTGCGCGCTCCTGTTGAGCTTAAGTTTAAAGCGAAAAACCGTCCTACTTAGCACAAGAAAAATAATCAGGTAGAAAAGAAAGATGAATGTAGGGAATAAATGATTCATCAGACTATGCATATTTAACTCCTGTAGATAAATTATGCCTGAACTATGGGTTTATAATGGAATAATTAACAGATTGTCCCTCTGTTTAATTCTAGCTGAAAACCGAGGGAGCGCTTCCTATTCTTTGTTTATTTTTAACCTATAGCGTTATTAGTCTGATGGCCCTAAGGGCGCAAATAACAGAAGAGAACAGCCAAAATAGTTAGTCTGCTTTCTCAAGAGCAAAATTGGCTGTGAGGTTTATAGTCCCTATCCCATAATTACCATTATTGGAATTACTACTTGTTGTAGAATTATTTTTATTGAAATTGACTGTAGAAAGATATCTAAAATCAAGACCAAGAGTAGTAAAATCATCCAGATAGTAACTGAAGCCCACAATACCCTGGATAGCAAAGCCATTGCTTGAGGAATCAAAGGTTTCCGAAATAATCGGAGAGCAAGAGTTCAAGGAAATACACTGATTATTACTATGAAATAAAGCATGGTTTTTAAGAAGTGCGCCCCCTAAACCCACGCCCAAATAAGGGACAAAATTGACATTAGGATCACTGGATAAGAAATCATAAAAGGTATTAAAAAGCCCATAAAAACCCATGGTGTAGCCATTAAAACCCAGTCCCGACTCTTCAATTTCCGTAGGACAAGTTCCATTAGGACCTAGCACACTAGGACTGATAAGGGTACAAGAGCCCACAGTAAGGCTTCCATAGTTATTAATATTAAAAAGAAACTCACCTTCTAAACGAAAATTTTTTATTTTGTAACCTAAAGAAGTACCAACCCCGCCACCCACTACACTTAACTTGAGCGAGCCATCATAGGTAGTTCCATTGAGGTTAAAATTAAAATTAGTATTTGGCGCATGACTGAGCTGCCCAAGTAAACCCAAATATAATCCTTCAACCGGATCCGCACTGAAAGCATTGCTGCTTGCAACTAAACCCAATATAAATCCAAATTTAATCATCTGTCTCATTCTATATCCTATATTAATCCAAAGGACAAAGTGCTAAAAATCCTGCACAAGTTGACAGGCTATATGAAAACATACTGCCTATGCAAATGTTTTTATTCTAAAAAATTAGCGTATTCGATACCAGAAATTGAAAGTAAATATCTCTCGTTACAGACAAAATGGACTGGCGTAGGAAGGTTACCTTTAAATGGAATGTTAATCCAGCAACTATAATAAGAGGGTGATAAAAATTTTTTGTAAGATCCAATTTTAAACCTGAGTATTAATGAACTTCCAGAGATCACAAACAAGGGGTATCTAAAGACAACTGCCGCTTATTTTGTAGGCAAAAGAGCTCGACCAATACATTGCAAACAGAACATAATGTCCTTATATCAATGAGGTATTCGGCCATGTTTTCCAATTACTTACAAATATTAACTGGTATTTAGCATCCGCTTCTTAAGTTGACACAAGTTGTCGAACAGTTAACATTAAGCAATAACATAAAAAGTCGAATAACAGGCAAAAAATGAAATGCTTGTTTTTAAGTTTGAAAGAAATTGCTGTCTTACTTGCCCGTATTTCTTTAATAGGTTTAACCACCGCTAGTTATGCTGGCGCCCCATTCATTAGCGATGATCCCTTACCCCTTAAATACAAGCAATGGGAAGTTATTATTTTTTCTGGTTTGGATAAAAACAATGATCTTTTTTTAGAACCGTATTTGTTTGCCCCAGCCCTAGAAATAAATTATGGCCCTTCTGAGGATTTGCTATTACACGCCCTTGTTCCTTACGCGTGGGCATTACCTAGCCCCGCCCCTTTGGCAAGTGGCTTGGGAGATATCGAGCTGGGAGCAAAATACAGATTTCTTCGCGAAACCTCAAAGTTACCCCAAATAGCCTTTGCTCCTCTACTTGAAGTACCTACAGGCAGTGTGAATAAGAATCTTGGAAATGGAATTCCATGGGGAAAACTTCCTATTTGGGCCCAAAAAAGCTGGGGAAAATGGACTACATATGGTGGAGGGGGTTATGTCATTAATACAGCACCTGGCATGCTTAATTATTTTTATAGCGGTTGGTTGTTACAAAAACAACTCAAAGATCAACTCATCTTAGGTGGGGAGGTATTTTATCAAACCGCGATAACAGCTGAGGGCAATTACTCAGTTCTTTTAAATGCAGGAGGAGTTTATAGTTTCAATAAAAATTTCTCCTTACTTTTTTCAGCCGGACATAGCATATTCGGACAAAATCATCTCATCGCTTACTTAGGGTTGTACTGGACTTTTGAGAAAGGCGTATTCTCTTCAACCCACCACGAAAAAATAGAGCATAAGCTATTTCGGAACACCAATTAATTATCCCTAAAATCCACCCAATAATCACTCCGACCAAATTAAGCGCACTTTTTTCAAAAAATACTATACTTTTAAAACTTGGACGAACAGGAATTGAGTGATATGGATGCCATTCAATTAATACCAAATGTATCTTTTAAAAGGACTTTTCAAAACCCACAGAGATTTTTTTTCAAACCATCTGATTCAGCAGAAGCTGTGTACCCTTTGTTGGTATCATATCTGGAATGGCTCAGAAAAATAAATGCAGCACTCAATCAGTTCGACGTAATGCATCTAAATGAGCAAAAAAAACGGAAATTTAACTTCTTATGCAAGACTAATTTTTTATTTTATTTACTGGCAACCAAACAATTTAATGTTATTGAAAAATGGTTTAAAACATCTTCTTTCGATAACTTAATTCTCCTGCGTGGCTTAACTGCAAAAGAAAACCATAAAACATGCCCAAAAAAGAAAAATTCTTTACCAATTGTTAAATGGGATGGAACAAAAAGCGATAAAAACACACGCAAACTATCTTTTGGCCCTTACTTGCCTTATGGATGTCCTGAAAAACTTGCCGGTCTTAGGCAGATTGTAAAAGCCGTCCATAGAAAGAACAATCTGGAGACTCTAATCAAAAGAGCTTTGTTTAGCGGGGCGACTAGAAACCCATCTGCATTAAAAAATAGCATGTTACCTCATTACCTCAAAAACAGAATACAAACAGCAAAAACATTGAAATTTTTTTCTCTGGCCGCCCCCCACCCCTTAGAGGGTTTGAAAAAAAGCGACATTTTGCATCTTTACCCGCAATTAACTCCTGAATTAAAAGAAGGCGGCACTGAAGATATGATTACTTGGATGGAGACAAGGGAGGGTGAAGTCAATCCCAATGAGCAAGAGGGTAAGAGCTCTGACTTCCATGCAGGGGGATCCTTGCTCGAAAATATGGATGCTCCTTTAAATGGTTTCTCCCGTACACAACCCCAAGCAGATATAAAAGAAAGCCCCTTAATGAGGCAGCAGTTAACCTTCTTTTCTACCTACTATCCAGTGAAAGAGGAAACGGTGCGGCAGTTTTATTTTGCAGAAACGAACAAAACAGGGTTTGAAATTTAAAGGAGTATAATTTTGGATTTCTTGTTGCAGCACAACCTGCAACAAGATCTTCGTCGTAGCGAACGAAACTATATTCCTAAACTTCGCGTTTAATACACTCCATACCGCCTAAATAGGGTCTTAAGGCCATGGGAATGTGGATATTTCCTTCTTTATCCTGATAATTTTCCATCAAAGCAACCAAGGTTCTGCCGACAGCAAGACCAGAGCCATTCAGAGTATGAACAAGCTCAATTTCACGGGATTGTTCCTTTCTATAACGCGCTTTCATACGCCGCGCCTGGAATGCTTCCATATTGGAGCAGGATGAAATTTCCCGATACATATTTTGGCTAGGTAACCAAACTTCCAAATCATAGGTTTTGGCTGAACTAGGACCCAAATCTCCAGTGCAAAGGCTTACCACGCGATAAGGTAACTCTAAACGTTGCAGGATAGTTTCAGCATGACTTACCAATTGTTCCAAAGCGGCATAAGAGTCTTCGGGTTTGGTAATCCAAACCAATTCCACCTTTTCAAACTGGTGTTGCCTAATCATTCCTTTGGTGTCTTTACCGTAAGAGCCCGCCTCGCTGCGGAAGCATGGGGAATGGCATGCATGACGAATAGGCAATACGCGCTCCTCCAAAAGCACATCGCGTACTGTATTGGTGACGGGAATTTCTGCCGTAGGGATTAAGTAATATGCGTGTTCCCCAGTCAGCTTGAATAAATCTTCTTCGAATTTGGGTAATTGCCCGGTACCCAACAAACTGTCCGCATTGACTATGTAGGGAACATAAATTTCTTGATAGCCATGATGTTGGGTATGTACATCCAGCATAAATTGAATCAACGCTCGATGCAGTCTGGCCAAATGATTTTTCATGACCACGAAGCGGCTGCCGGTAAGTTTGGCTGCCAAAGCAAAATCCATTTGATTTAAATTCTCACCGAGTTCATCATGCGACTTCACAGGGAAATCAAAAGTGGGAATGTTGCCCCAACGTCTTACTTCCTGATTCTGGTGCTCATCTTCCCCCACAGGAACAGACTCATGAGGTATATTGGGCAATCTCAAAGCAATTGCTTCAATTTGCTCTAACAAGCTATCCAGCTCACCTTTTTTTTCTTCCAATTCCTTGGCAAGACGACTCATATCCTCACGCATGGGTTCAATATCTTCACCCCGGGCCTTTGCTTCACCAATGGCTTTTGACCGTGAATTACGTTCGTTTTGCAAAGCTTGTGTTGCAACCTGCAAGGCTTTACGCTTCTCTTCTAAATTTGTAAATGCTAAAACGTCAAACTGAAAACCTCGCTTTAACAACTGTGAAGCAACAAACTCCGGATTATCCCGTAATAATTGAATGTCTAGCATAGGATATTACCCTAATCATTAATCTTGTTTTGTATTATTTACCTAACAATTCCACGTGTGGATTGATTTAACGCATCAATCATTAAAACCACTTCAGGGCATTCTTTTTGCATTAATTCCAATTCAGCAACGGCTTGTTGCACTGTTAACCCTTTGCGGAAAATTATTTTGTAAGCACGTCGTAAACCATCAATTGCTTCTGATGAAAAACCTCTTCTGCGTAAGCCGACAGTATTAATGCCGCAGGCTGACGTGGTATCACCGGAAATCATGAGGTATGGAAGTACGTCTTTACTCACATAGGAAGCTCTGGCAATAAAAGCATAAGCCCCCACATGGCAGAATTGATGTACTGCTGCATAACCGCCGATATTCGCATAATCGCCCACAGTGACATGTCCCGACAATGCTGCATAACTTACTAAAATAATCTGGTTGCCAATCATGCAATCATGCCCGATGTGGGAATAGGCCATTAAAAAATTCTTGTTTCCAATACGGGTAACCCCCCCGCCTTTAACCGTTCCCCGGCTAATCATACAATATTCGCGGATAATATTATCATCGCCGATTTCCAGTCGCGTAGGTTCGTCCTTGTACGTTATATCTTGCGGTTCATCGCCCACAGAGGCAAATTGGAAAATTTTATTATTTTTTCCAATAACTGTTGGCCCCTCAATTACAGCGTAGGGACCGATCCATGTATTCTCACCTATTTCCACGTCGGCACCAATTACAGCGCCGGGCCCTACTGATACCCCTTTTGCCAGTTTGGCCCTGGGGTGAATTATTGCTCGTTCATCTATCACTTTTGAATTTCCTTTGCCGCACTTAATAAATCCGCAGAACAGGCCAGTTTATCACCTACATAAGCTTCGCCATGCATACGCCAAAATTCTCTTTTTCTGCCTAAAAATTTTACTTCCAGACGTAATTGATCTCCTGGAGTGACCACATGCTTGAATTTTGCATTATCAATCCCGGCAAAAAAATGCAGAATACCATTATTTTCCTCTGGTTTTTGAGATAATCCAGCTAAAAGTCCACAAGCTTGTGCCAGTGCCTCCAACATCAACACCCCTGGCATAATCGGATTTTCCGGGAAATGGCCCGTAAAATAATTTTCATTGATAGTAACGTTTTTTATGGCAGTTAAATGCTCAAAGGGTTTGTAATCGAGTACCCTGTCTACTAAAATCATCGGGTAGCGATGGGGCAACAGACTAAAAATCTGCTTTATATCAATAGGTTCACTCATACGCAGTTTCTCGCTTTAATAAGTATGCTCAGTATGGTCCAAAGTGGGGTCCAAAGGAAAAAACATTATCCTGATTTAGTCGGTTTAAATCAATTGTTCCTGCTAAAAACTTATTCTTCTTCAATATGGTTTAACTTTTTCTCTAATGCAGAAAGTTTTACCATGTAGTCGTCCAATCGCCTGAATCGTGCCGCGTTACGGCGCCAGCGGCGATGTTCATGAACTAAGGTACCGGATGAATAAATTCCAGGTTTGGCAAGTGATTTACTGACTGTAGACATTCCCGTAACTACCACATCATCTGCCAAATGCACATGGGCTGCAATGCAACTTGCGCCTCCAATAATACAATCAGCGCCGATTTGCACATAAGCACCTACAGCCGCACATCCGGCGATGATGGTATTTTTACCTACCATCACGTCATGCGCTATCTGCACTAAATTATCGATACAGACCCCTGACCCCAAATAGGTATCGCTTAAGGAGCCTCGGTCAATCACCGTATTGGAACCAATTTGAACTTGATTGGCGATAACAACCGCCCCCGCGTTAAAACCGGGTTGCCACTGGCCATGTTGTTTTAAATAGTTAAATGGAGAAGCCCCTATCACACAACCAGAATTTATCATTACTTGCTCACCCAGTTGGCAGCCGGTATGAACCACTACGTCATGCCCGATATGGCTGTTGTTACCAAGGCGCACGAAAGATTCAATAACCGTATTGGCCCCTATGGTCACTCCATCCCCTACTTGGGTATGAGCACCGATGACACTATAGGGCCCTATCGCTACTCCTTGACCTAGTTGAGCGGACGCATGGATGATGGCTGTAGAATCGATGCCAGAAACTGAAGACAAGGGAGCTGATAAAATTCGGGTGGCCTGCACCATTGCTTGCGCTGGTTGCGATACAACAATAGTGTTTCCCTGAAATAAATGTTGATGTTCTGATTTGAGTAAAACAGCACCAGCCAAGGTAGTATTCAAAGCTGGAAGCAATAGAGGATTATCGTAATAGGCGACATCTTTTGATGTAGCTCGTGCAAGGGAAGCATAACAAAAAATGGCGTGCTCGGCATTCCCATGCCACACGCCATCTAAATGATTGGCTAGTTCTGCTAAAGTCAGCAATTTTCCATCGCCGGATTAGTTAATTGCTTTTACAACTTTATCAGTTATATCAAGAGTCTCGGCACTAAAAGGAGCCGCATCTTTTTGTACGATAAGATCGTATTTGTCGTCTTTAGCAACTTTTGAAATTGCTGCACGAACCTTAGCATATAAACCTTCCATTGCTTCATTGTTCGCAGTGCTTAATTCTTGTTGGTATTGTTGACCATCACGCTCAAATTGTTGTTGGGCGCTAATGATTTTCCTTTCCATTTCTTTCTTTTGAGATGCACTCATGATTGAGCTATCACGCTTGAATTTTTCCATATCAGCTTTTATACCTGCTTCAACTGCTACCAGCTTATCACGACGTGGTTTGAATTCTTTTTCCAATTTCTTTTGGATTTCTTTGATTTGACTTGAAGTTTGCATGATTTTTTGCAAATCAACCACACCTATTTTTGCAGTATCAGCGAATGCATTAGCGCCAAATATGCTGAAAACAAAGGCCACTAAGACCAGACCTAACCGTTTCATAACTAATCTCCTAAATTAAAGAGCATGATGCTAGCACAATTCGAAATAGGTTGCGATATGTACAGTAGGATTTTCGCTAATTTTGTCAATAGGAATATCTCTCCTTTCCTCCCGTGAAGGGAGAAAAGAAAGAGAATCATTAAAATCCTGAAGACAGAGCAAATTGGAAAAATTGTTTTTGATCGTATGGCTGTGGATTCAATGCCTTAGCCAAACTAAATGCCAGAGGGCCGAATGGAGATCGCCATTCAAGTGAAAGACCCGCTGAATACCTTAGGGGGCCTTGATAGATACCGGTCAACTCAGGCAAGGTATTGACGGCAAATACGTTACCCGCATCGACAAAGGCTGTAGTTCTCACATTGTCTCGGCTCAAAGGATAAGGCAATATAATACCCGCAGTTCCACTGAGCAATAAGTTACCTCCCACTGAATTCCGATAATTATCCAATGGACCTAATGAGTAACTGTCATAACCGCGTACTTGACCTGGTTGGGCCGTACCACCCGCATAATAATTTTCAAAAAATGGCAGCCCTTTACTATTAAAAGAATTTCCATATCCTGCAAAACCTTGTAAGGAGAATATCCATCCCCGGGTTATAGGCTGGTACATGCGTGCCTGATAAGAGCCTTTATAGTAAGATAAAGATCCTGAAGAG
Organism: Fluoribacter dumoffii NY 23; assembly: GCF_000236165.1. NCBI lineage: Bacteria > Pseudomonadati > Pseudomonadota > Gammaproteobacteria > Legionellales > Legionellaceae > Fluoribacter > Fluoribacter dumoffii. The sequence goes on from NZ_CM001373.1 coordinate 2,776,315, forward strand.
GCAGGCAAGGCAATTACCCCCGCCAGCTGTTGGTTAATTCCTTTTGTAGGATATGGGAATTGATCATAACTGTTTCTGCTCCATCCTGAGGATAAGCGAATTTCCTGGAAATGGGTTCCATACATTTTCACGAAATTTTTAATGGGTACGACATAACCAACACTCTTAATCTCTACATCCTGATACCCATAGCCCAACTGCCATCTGCTTGTCTCACCCAGCGGAATGCTGTAATTCACATCGCCACCAAAACGGTTGGAGCTGTAGGTACTGACATTAAGATTGCGCGGATCAACACGGGCAAAATACAGGTTGAGACCTCTTCCTATGCCGGTATCCGTATAGAAGGGATTATAATAATTTATGGTATAGTCTTGTCCCCATTTACTGGCCGTAAATGCAGCACCCATTGAACGTCCAGTACCCATAAAATTGTGCTGGTTGACAGAAGCGTTTAACTGGTAACCGTTGGTACCATAGCCAATAGAAGCACTCGCCTCAGCAGAAGGTGCCTCTTCTACCTGTACATCTAAATCCACCTGGTTATTAGCCTCAGGGACTGGGTTGGTCTTGACATCGACATTCTTTAGATAGCCTAACAGACGTAATTGTCGTTCAGATTCTTTAATATTGTGCAGCGATAACAGCCCGCCTTCATCCTGGCGGATAACACTTCGCAATACATAATCGCTGGTTTTAGTATTGCCATGGAATTTGATACGGCGAACGTAGACGTGGCGGCCAGGTTGTACGATAAAGGCGATAAATACAGTTTTATTATTTTCATCTAATTGGGGGTCTGCATTGATTGCAGGGAAACCATAGCCAATGTCCCCTAAAGCCAAACCAATAGCAGAAATGGAGTCAGTGACTTTCTTACGCGAAAAAACAGCGCCTTTTTTGACCTGGATTAAGGAGTTTATTTTTTCCGGGGGCAATATCGGCTTTCCCACTACTTTGTAGCCTGAGAAGTGGTATTGAGGTCCCTCTTCGATATGGACGTTAATATAAACGTCTTTTCTATCAGGTGATAATAAAACTTGAGAGGATATAATTTTAAACTTCAAATAACCCCGGTCCAGATAAAAAGAGCGTAATGCTTCAAGCGAGGCATCCATACCTGATTTTGAATACTGATCTTTTTTAGTAAAGTAAGTAAAGATACCGGACTTGGCTAAAGTGAACTCTGGTAATAACTCATTGGTAGAGAAATCGTGATTACCTATTATTTTGATTTGTTTAATTCTGGAAACACGGCCTTCAGAAATAGTAACCGTAATACCTACTCTGTTGTCGGTCAGGGGAGTAACCCTGGTCTCGATTCGTGAGTTATATTTGCCTCGGGCATTGTATGCCTGCTTTAATTCTTTTTCTAAACGTTCCAGTGTAGAGGTTTGAAATACCCTACCTTTGACCAAGCCCATTTCTTTAAGGAAATCTTTCATCTTGTCGCTAGGTATTTCTTTATTTCCCACTACAGTTATGGAACCTATGGTAGCTCGTTCAACTACATTAACAATTAAAGTATTACCTTGACGCTCTAACGAGACGGACTGAAAAAAACCGGTATCATAAAGGGTACGAATAATTTCAGCAGTGGATTCAGGGCTTATCTCTTCGCCAACCTGAACAGGTATATAATTAAGTACTGTTCCAGTAGAAACACGTTGCAAGCCTGTAACTTTAATACTGCGGACCACAAAAGAGTCTGATGCTATCGTTTGTGAAGACCAGGCTATGAGCGAGGAACAACAAACACCTAATATAAACTTACTACTGATTTTTTTCATTATTATTTTACGCCCAGTACTACGTGTACTATTAACCAATTTCGGTACACTGAAAATTGAACCACTTTTTATAGGAAGTAGAAACCACTGTCAAGTTTTTGTTCCCTGACTTTGCCAATACTTTGCGATTGGAAAGGATATAAAAGTTCTTAACTACCCTGCAAGTCTTGTTAAATCATTGGTCAACGCGATGAACATCAATGCAGCCAATAACAACAAACCTAAATAAGCCCCCGCTGATTTTAAGCCATCAGACAAAGGTTTACGGCGAATTGCCTCCAGGAGGTAATACAGCAAATGCCCACCATCCAGCATGGGAATAGGCAATAGATTTAATGCTCCTAAACTGATACTAACCAGCGCAAGGAAAAATAGATAGGAGGTTAGCCCGCTTCTTCCGGAATCTCCGGCTCCCTGAGCAATACCAACTGGACCACTAATACTATTCAAACCCAATCTGCCAGTAACCAACCGACCCATTAAAGTGAAGGTGGTGCCTGTCAATTGCACTGTTTGTTTTAATGAGGTACCTACTGCGGTTAAAGGGTCCTCTCTCTCCAAGCGCAGCCAATTTGCCGGCCATTTTACTTTCTCTGAACGTACCCCCAAAAATCCTTCAACTTTCCCTTTAATTTCCTGGCTTCCGGTTTGTACTAAAACATTTTGAATTTTGCCATTTCTTTTAAGCGATAAAGTTAATTGTTTATCTGGGCGCGTTTGCACATAATCCACCAGAAACAACCAATCGTTGAACGGCTTTCCATCAACCTTCAAGATTTTATCACCACTTTCCAAACCTGCTTTTGCTGCAGGAGAATCCGGGACTACCTCTCCCACTATGGGTGGAATTGAAGGAATGAAAGGTTGAATTCCAAGACTATCGAGAGGATCGGGTTTTTTATTATCCAGTTGCCAATCAGTCAAAGGTAAAAATACCTGATGTTTGTGTCCGTTGGTTAAAGATTTTACGGTTAATCGAATGGTTTCCTCAGAGCCTACGAGAGGCATAATTGCATACTGAAAATCGCGCCAGCTGTTTATATTAGTATCATTGAGGGCAATGATTTCTTCATTCGCACCTAATCCCGCTTTTGCCGCAATACTATTGGGTTTTACTGACTCGATCATGGGTGCTAATGATTGCATGCCAATAACCAGAACTAGCCATAAAGCAACAAAAGCAAAAATAAAATTGAAAAAAGGTCCAGCAAGTACGATCGCAGCTCTTTTCCAAAGCGATTGATTATTAAAAGCTAAATGACGTTCTTTTTCATCCACATCGCCTTCAGATTCGTCGAGCATTTTGACGTAACCACCCAAAGGGAATAGTGACCAGGCATATTCTGTTCCTTTCTTATCACGCCAACGCGCCAAAATAGGGCCGAACCCGAATGAAAAGCGCAGTACCTTTACGCCACACCATCGTGCTACTTGAAAATGACCGTACTCATGTACTGTAACTAACAAGACCAATGCCAAAAGAAAATACAGCAATGTTAAAAGCATAGTACTATCCTAAATGAAGTAATACTTGAGAATTCCTGATTAAATTCTCCGAAACTTAGGTAAAAAGTGCTTTTTTGCCGCTTGTAAAAACATCCTGTTCTCAATTTATTAACAAGCCCAGATACTCATTGGAGTATTACCCAAGTTATTCCGAAATAAAATATAGGCAATGCTGCAATTAAACTATCCAACCGGTCTAAAATACCACCATGACCTGGAATAACAGCGCCTGTATCTTTTAGATGGCAACGACGCTTCAATATACTAATGAACAAATCACCAAATATTGCAATAATTATAGTACATAAGGCTAGAACGAACCAATAAACCGTAGCGGCAGGATTAAAATAAGTAAAGCCAATCCAGGCAATAAGCATAGACAGGATAACTCCACCAAGCACCCCTTCCCAAGACTTTCCGGGACTAACTTGAGGAATTAATTTATGTTTCCCCAGAAGTTTACCGCTAAGATATGCTCCTGTATCTGAGACCCAAATTAAGAACAATAAATAAACAAGCAGTGCTTTTCCATTAGGTAAGGTATATAAATGAATAAGGCTTTGTATGAACAGGGGTAATAGAAAAAAACAAACAGCGGCTACAACAACCGGGTATCCCCAATACTTTTGTGAACCTGGGAAACTGAGAATAGCCAGGATATTCAAGCCCCAAAGAATGAGTCCAATGACCATCCAATAGGAAAAGAGATAACCACAGGCCCATAAGCCTAAAAGCATGAGGACGAAAAATCCAATTTGCAAGCCCAAATTTCTCAAGGGGATTAATTGCAGACATTCCTTGCATGCCGCAAGAAAAACAAGTAATACAATTCCTCCCAACAGCCACTTATTCCCATAAAAAATAAGTGCCAAAACCAAAGGCACCAAAATAAGGGTGGTAATCAAGCGTTGCAAGAACATAATATTAGCCTTAATGAGGTTAGATTAATTCGGAAATTTGTCCAAATCTTCTTTTTCTTTTATTAAACGAAGCCAAAGCCATCTCAAGCTCATGTTCACCAAAATCTGGCCAGTGCACTTCACAAAAATAAAGCTCTGTATAAGCAAGTTGCCAAAGGAAAAAATTACTAATTCGCAATTCACCACTGGTACGAATAAATAAATCAGGATCAGGTAGCCTCTCGGTATCCAGGTAATGGGCAAAACTGGTTTCAGTTATATCATCAATTGCCAATTCACCATTTTGGACTGCCCTGGCCACCTTTTTTGCAGCACTTACCACATCCCATTTACCGCCATAATTAACTACTACATTTAAAATCAATTGCTCATTATTTTCTGTTACACGCTCTGCTTCCCGCATTTGTTGTTGCAAAACTGCTGAGAGTAAGCCACGATCTCCAGTAAATCGCAGGCGAATTCCATGCTGATTTAACTCTGCAAGTTCTTTTCGCAAGGACTCCAGAAATAACTCCATTAAAAAATTAACCTCTTCAGCAGGACGAGACCAGTTCTCCGAACTAAATGCAAATAAACTAAGGCAAGGAATTCCTTTGGTCATACAGCAGCGAATTATTTTCTTCACAGACTCAACACCTGCTTTATGACCTTCAATTCTCGGCAATCCCTTACTTTCTGCCCACCGACCGTTTCCGTCCATGATAATAGCAACATGCTGAGGAATTTTTTGTTCCAAAACTACTCTTCCCAATCAAATAAATGGTGCATAGTCTAACCTCTTTAATACAAAAATGTCACTACCGGGAGGAATGAAACCGTTTAAATAAAGAACTAAATGGTTTCCAAATTATGTTTTAACGGTGCTGCCGCACCAATAGCCATCCCATCTTGGGCATTTTTCCTGCTTCCTTCCCATCCTGATAGAGGGGCAGATAATGGCTTACGAAATAGCGATTAAGTAAGGTATAATCACCCCACTAAATTCGGATGTGTTCTATGGAGAATTGCATGCAAAAAAATGCAACCTTGTTGCTCATGATCTTAGATGGCTGGGGATACAATAAAAACAGTGAATATAATGCCATCGCCCAAGCCAATACCCCGCAATGGGATGAATGGTGGGCGCATTGTCCGCATATTCTTTTAGACGCCGCGGGGCATGCTGTTGGTCTACCTGATGCACAAATGGGCAATTCCGAAGTAGGACACATGCATATAGGTGCGGGGAGAGTGATACAACAAGATTTCACCCGCATTAATGACAGCATAAAAAAAGGTGAATTTGCCAATAACCCTGTTTTTCAGGATGTAATCAAGACATTGCAAACAACGAAAAAATCGTTGCACATTATGGGGTTGTTCTCTCCAGGCGGAGTGCACAGCCACGAAAATCACTTATTTGCCCTGCTTGAGTTATGTGCACAACAAAAATTTACTTCTGTATATCTCCATTTATTTTTAGATGGACGAGATACTCCCCCACAGAGCGCCCTACACAGTTTGCAACGTCTCGATATCGAGTTAAAAAAACACCCGGTGGCGCAAGTGTGCTCCATTAGCGGCCGCTACTATGCTATGGATAGAGACAATCGTTGGGAAAGAATCGAACCAGTCTATACCTTGTTAACTCAGGCACGATGTGACTCTCATTTTCAGGATGCAGAAACAGCAATAATAACTTATTATCAACAGAATCTGTCCGATGAATTCATCCCGCCCACACTTATAGGCAAAGGCAAACCCATTGAAGATGGGGATGCAGTTTTATTTTTTAATTTCCGTGCCGACAGGGCTCGACAGTTAACCACCGCGTTTATCGATCCCGCTTTTAAAAAATTTAACCGAACCGTACATCCGCAGTTATCCTATTTTGTCAGCATGACTCAATATGATAAAAATTTACCCACCTCCAATGCTTTTCCACCAATTCCTTTAAATAATACCCTAGGTGAAGTTCTTGCAAACCATGACTTAAGTCAATTACGCATTGCAGAAACTGAAAAATATGCCCACGTCACCTTTTTCTTCAATGGTGGCAATGAGAATATTTTTGCCAATGAAGAACGAATCCTTATTCCTTCCCCTAAAATTCCCACATATGATTTACAGCCAGAAATGAGCGCCCCGCAATTAACCGAGTGTCTGGTCGAAGCTATTAACAGTCGAGCATACGATGTCATTATTTGTAATTATGCCAATGCGGATATGGTGGGTCATAGCGGAAATTTTCAAGCTACGGTGCGTGCTATAGAATGTCTTGACCACTGCATGAGCACAGTTTGGAAGGCACTGTCTCAGCAAGGCGGAAAATTGCTCATTACCGCCGATCATGGCAACGCAGAAGAAATGTTTGACGAAACAACCCATCAAGCACATACTGCTCATACTAGCGAACCGGTACCCTTGGTATATGTCGGGGGAGACTGGCATTTTAAGCGCAGTGAAGGAAGTTTAATTGATATAGCTCCCACTATGTTGGCTTTGCTTGGAATTAATCCGCCAGCAGAAATGACAGGGCACCCATTGTTAGAAAAAGATACCCATGAATAAACGGAATTTGGTAATTTCTTGTAAATTATGTCGAACAGCTGCCCGAAAATTTTGTTTCTTCAGGTTCATGGACTGTAAACAGATAATAAAATCGGCTGCCCTCTATTTTAAAGGATTCACCTTGAGCATGATGCTTTGCTTTGGGGTTTACGCAGAATCGACCTCCAGCGTACTGCAAACCAAAAATAAGCTAAAGCAGTTGGATGCGCAAATTAACAGCCTTCAGCAAACTTTAAACACGGCTCATGACAAACGTGGGGTTTTAAATAAGGAGTTATCGGAAACCGAAAAACAAATTGGCCAGGGCATCCGCAAGCTCCACTCCTTGCAAGAGGACATCAAAAATAAGGAAAATAAAATTGCTGATTTACAAAAGCAAGTGAGCCAATTAAATAAACAGCTTGTCACCCAACAGCAATTACTCGCAAACCATGTTCGTGCAAGATATCAAATGGGTGAATATCAGCCGCTTAAATTGCTCCTTAATCAGGACGACCCTGGTAAAATAAGCCGGATTTTGACGTATTACCAATACATTATTAAATCCCGGCAACAACTTATTGAAAAAATAGATAACACGCGGGCTAAGCTAAGTGCGAGCAAAGAAAAACTTCGTGCAGAACTAGATGCCAATAAACAATTAAAGCAAGAACTTACCCAGCACCAGGAACAACTGCAACAAAATAAAGGTTACCATACGACCTTGATTCAATCCCTAAATCATGAAATTCAGGATAAACAAAATACATTAAGGGAAGTTCGTAAAAATAAAGAGAATTTGGCTCGTTTACTTAACTCCCTAGCGCGGCAAAGTATTGCTCAAGAGAGTAAGCCAATGCCTCAATCGATTAGTCCATTTACCCAAATGCGCAAAAAATTGCCGTTCCCAGTCCAGAGCCATGGCCGATCGTTACGCAAAATGAACCAGGGGGTGACATTTTTTGCCGAGGAAGGCGCCATAGTCACTGCCGTATATCCTGGAAAAGTGGTTTTTAGTGATTGGTTAAAAGGATATGGTTTATTGATTATCGTGGATCATGGACAAGGCTTTATGACTTTGTATGCCCACAACCAGTCTTTATTTAAAAGCAAAGGTCAATATGTACGTCAAAATGAACAAATTGCAAGTGTGGGTCATACCGGCGGAATTAAACAAAACGGTCTATACTTTGAAATAAGACTAAGGGGAAAGGCTGTACCACCACTTAATTGGTTGTCATAGTTTTTCAACCCTGGCACTTTAATTGCATTTCAAATATTAATAATAAGAAGATGGCTTATTGTATAGCCTTGCATCTGAGGAGATCGCTATGTTGATAAGAAAAATATATCCATGCACACTTGCGATAGTGTATGCTTTTACTCTGATGTTACCTCTGACAGGCTTTGCAGATGATCAGGCAAATACAGATACGTCTACAAACTCCAGCACTACTTCTAAGGCAGTTCCTTTAGAAGATGTTCAACGATTTTCCAATGCCATAGGCGAAATTAAAAAATATTACGTCAAACCTGTTGATGATAAGGAACTGTTTGATAATGCCATTCGCGGCATGCTCAATGGTCTTGATCCTCACTCCAGCTATCTCGATGAAGAGGAATTTAAAGATTTGCAAACATCAACGAGCGGTGAGTTTGGCGGATTAGGGCTGGAAGTAACCATGGAGGATGGGGTAGTTAAAGTGGTTACCCCTCTCGTGGATACACCTGCCTTTAAAGCAGGCATCAAATCTGGCGACTATATTATCAAACTCGGGAAAGAATCCGTGCAAGGACTCTCTCTCAAGGATGCTGTCAATTTAATGCGAGGTAAAGCTGGAAGCACCATACAATTGACTGTATTAAGAAAAGGGGTCAATAAAGCACTTACCTTTGATTTAATACGTGAAGTGATTCAAATTAAGAGTGTGCAAAGCAAAATGCTTGCCCCAGGATATGGATACATTCGTTTAACTCAATTCCAAGCATTGACTGGAAAAGATATGTTACAAGCTATTGATCGCCTCAAACAACAATCTGGTGGAAACTTAAAAGGATTGGTGCTTGATTTACGTAACAACCCAGGAGGTTTGCTTGATTCTGCCATTCAGGTTTCTGATGCCTTCCTTGGTAAAGATAAATCAGGGAAACCTGAAACTATCGTCTCAACGAAAGGACGTTTACCTGGTTCAGACTTTACCGCTTTATCGAAAGGGGTTGATGTATTGCATAATGCTCCCATGGTTGTATTGATTAATAATGGCTCTGCTTCCGCTGCGGAAATTGTAGCTGGTGCACTTAAAGACAATAAAAGAGCTGTGATTTTAGGCACAACCAGTTTCGGTAAAGGTTCTGTACAAACTGTGTTACCCCTGGATGAAAAAACAGGAATTAAGTTAACTACGGCCCTTTATTACACTCCATCTGGAACTTCGATTCAAGCTACAGGAATTGTACCTGATATCGTAGTCAATGAATTGGAGATTCCTAAAACTGCCTCCAAGCCTTCTGATCTAACCGGGTTTAGTGAGGCTAATCTGAGCGGGCATTTACTCAATCAGACTAATGGGGAAAATTCTAAAACTAAAAGTACCAAAGCCCAAATTGATGAGTTAATGCATAATGACTATCAACTTTATGCAGCCTTAACTGTCCTGGAAGGAATGGCTTTGGCCAACAGATAATTAGCCTGTAAGAAAAGAGGAGTCAGAAGATTGTGTTTTTAAATTCAATCATCTGGCTCCTCTTATGCTATCTACTCCATATGGCTGCGCCCTACCCAATTGTTCCCCTGAGAGTTATGCGGTAAGAACTTCTTTTCTATAAGAAACTCCCCTTTTATCCAAATTAAATTTACCCATTACCCCTGTCCCTGATTCAAGAGCCAAAAGATGGGTGGCAATTGCTTGTGATGAAAAATCAGAATGAGTTTTTATTGCAAGCAAAGCACTATGATGAAGCATATGGAAAATATCATAAGCATAACCTGCTTCACTAACCGGGTGGCTTAAATATTCCTGTTTGTATTGCGCAATAAACTCGGGTTTCATCGAGTCCTGCAGAACTGCAGCTTGCTTGTGATTCGGACTTTGCGCCAGAAAATTGTTTTTCCCATCCGCTATGAGGGAATCCTCAGTAAGACAAAAATGAATCAGATTGTTCTTTTTAGCTATGGGGGCTACCAAAGCACCGCTGTCAGATCCTTCTGTCATTAATACATTGAGATGATGCGTATCAATAAATTTTTGTAGGGTTTTGGCAGCATGCGCACTATTTGCCATTTTATCGAGAGTAAAAAACTCATAATTAATATTTGAAGATTTTAACTGATCCCGGGCAATTTCCATCGCTCCTAGCATATTTCTGCCGATAAACGCCTTTTCAGTGGAAAATGGCGCATAAATACCCACTTTGATTGTCATTTGAGTTTTGGGGGAAGAATCACTGAGGCTTGTCGCTGCATCACAAACAGACCCTCCCGCGAGTGATAGAAAAAAAGCACTCCAAATAGCATAAAATTTTGGTAAAAAATTTCTCATATTCATCATCCTAGTTGATTAGACTCTGTATTATTATTCAGCTTTTTTCCCCACTTCTCCCATAGGGGTGGAAATATAGTTGGAGCAGAAATCCTCTGACGCCCTCAGTCAAATTATTTTGCTATGAATGGAATTTAAATACAATGGTTGGGATTTAATAATAATTGTGCGATAATCCTCACAAATTGACGATTTTTAGAATACAATGAATTATATTAAACCAATTTCATTCCTGGCCTGCTTATTTTTTTCCGCTTTGGTGCAAGCGAATATCCAATCCCACTTTGATCAAATAAAAAATGATCCAAATGCCTTATATGCATTTCTTAAAAGTATGCCTAAAGGTGGGGAGTTGCATTATCATCTGGCGGGGGGGGCCTATCCTGAAATCATGTTGGAAGTGGCATCTAAAGAAGATTACTGCTTGAATACCAACAATTGGGTCGTCAGTAAAAAATCCTCCGAATGTAATGGGGTGGAAACAAAAGATTTGCTGAATCATCCTGAACTCTATGCTAATACGGTAAAAAGTTGGTCAATGAAAGACTTCGTTCCAGGAAAAGAATCAGGCCACGATCATTTTTTTAACTCGTTCTACAAATTCAATGCCATTGTTGCCGATCATCAATCCGAATTAATTGCTTCTGTCATGAACACTGCAGCCCAACAGAATGAACACTATATGGAATTAATGGTTTTACCTGATAATGCTCACTCAACCAGTTTTGGCGATATGCTCAAAGGGACTACTTCATTTAGCCAAAAAAGAAAGATTTTACTTAAAAATCAGGACTTCCAAAACAATATTAACTATACGGCTATAGAGGCAAACAATTTGGTGCAGCAAGCACGCCAAAAGTTAGGTTGTGAAACCCATCCCGATCAAAAAGCCTGTAAAATAAAAATCAACTTTATCTATTATTCACTTCGTGAACAACCCTTGGACAACCTTTTTGCACAAACACTTAACGCATTTGAAGCGGTAGCTCAATCCATGAAAAGCAAGGGCGCCCTTGTTGGAGTTAACCTGGTACAGCCAGAAGACGGCATTATTTCTTTGCGTGATTACCGCAAACAAATGCAAATGTACCAATACCTTCACAAGTTATATCCCCAGGTCAATATCGCCTTGCATGCTGGAGAAATAACCCAGGAAATAGTTACCCCAGAAGATTTGGATTATCACATCCATGATGCACTCTTTACTGGTCAGGCACAAAGAATTGGACATGGTGTAGATATAGCCCATGAAAATAATGTAAACAAGACCCTGGATTACATGGCAAGCCAACATAAAGCCGTAGAAATTAATCTCGTCAGCAATCAAAAAATATTAAAAGTAAGCGGTGCAGACCACCCGCTCAATTTTTATTTGAAACACCATGTTCCCGTTGTACTGTCTACTGATGATGAAGGCATATTACGCACTAATCTAACGCAGCAATATGTAGAGGCGGTAGTAAGCCATGGTTTGGACTATTCCACATTAAAACAAATCAATAGAAATGCATTAACCTATTCCTTTTTACCCGGAAGAAGCATATGGGCTGATGCAGAAAAGGCGCTCCTGGTTTCTGATTGCCAGAATTTACAGAGTGAAAGTTGCCTGCGATTCATCAAGACAAATGAGAAAGCCCAATTACAATGGAATTTGGAACAACAATTACGGTCATTTGAGAACAGGTTTTAAGGTAATGTAACGGCATTAAATACCCGGATTTACTTACAAGGAGAATCAGGGGTTTACTGCCCTTCATTCAGGGCTATCAAAGATTAACATGGGGCTTTGCGCTATTCCCTTAGCGCAATATCAGATTAAGCCTTAAAAGGATCACGCAAAATAATCGTCGAATCGCGTTCAGGGCCGGTTGATAATAAATCGATAGGAACATTGAGCAGATTTTCAATGCGTTTCAAATAAGCCAGGGCATTGGCGGGCAGATCGTTCATATTAGTGATATCTGCTGTAGACTCTTGCCAACCAGGCATTTCTTCATAAACGGGCTCTAAACCCTGAAAATCAGCAGCTGATTGAGGAGGACGAGAAATTAAATTGCCTTTTTCGTCTTTGTATGCAACAGCAATGCGTAAGACATCTAATTTATCCAGCACATCCAGCTTGGTAATGCATAATCCGGTGATACTGTTTAATTCGATAGAATGCTTTAATAAAACCGCATCAAACCAGCCACAGCGCCGTGGTCTTCCAGTAACGGCACCAAACTCCTGGCCCCGTTCAGCAATTCGTTTCCCAACCTCGTCAAAAAGCTCGGTAGGGAAAGGGCCGCCACCAACACGAGTAGTATACGCTTTGGTAATCCCTAAAACATAGTCAATGTATTTCGGACCAAAACCTGCACCATTAACTACTGAGCCAACGCATGTGTTCGACGAGGTCACAAAGGGATAGGTTCCATGGTCAATATCCAGATAAACCCCTTGAGCTCCTTCAAATAAAATATTATCTCCCCGCTCTCTATGCTCATGCAAACAGGCAGAAACATCACAAACCATGTCACGTAACTCTTCAGCCCAAAGTAAGGATGAGTCGAGTACTGGTTGAAGCTCTACGGCAGGTTGCTTGAAATATTGGGTCAAAATAAAATTGTAATATTCTAAAAGCTCTGCCAATTTTTTTGCAAAACGCTCAGGGTGAAATAAATCACTGACCTTTAAAGCACGACGGGCAACCTTGTCTTCATAAGCAGGCCCTATACCCCGTCCGGTAGTACCGATAGCCGAGTTCCCCATGTGCGCTTCGCGTGCTTTATCCATGGCAACATGGCAAGGGAGAATCAGAGGGCAAGCCATACTAATACGTAAGCGGGAACGAACGTCTATTCCACTTTGCTCCAATTCTTTAATTTCGCCTAACAATGCATCAGGTGAAAGAACCACCCCGTTCGCGATATAACACGTCACGTGAGGTCTCAGCATGCCTGAGGGAATAAGACGTAGAACGGTTTTTACTCCATTAATCTTTAATGTATGACCTGCATTATGGCCACCCTGATAACGGACAACAACCTGCGCATCTTGCGTTAACAAATCGACAATTTTACCTTTGCCTTCATCGCCCCACTGCGTTCCTAAAACAACAACGTTTTTACCCATGATCTACTCTTAAATTTGCAAAATGCTCTTCACCGCTCTAACTTCGAGAACTTCGGAACCCAATTATAAATTTCTAACTACCCGCCTCTACTGATTCCAGGTTTCGATACATCGTAAATGAAAAACATTCTGAAAAATGTCCGCACAACAATTTATGCATGATTTTTCAGAATGTTTTTCGTTCAACCTGCTCGAAAATCTGAGCATTCGCCCAGTTTTGGTATCGAGATAAGTAGCTATCAAAATCCGACATTATAGTTACTTTTTAGCAGGTACACCATCATTTTTTGGTGTCGATTGCTTAAAATAATCAAAAAATGCGCTGCTTTGATCCAATACTAAAATATCTTTTTTACTTTTGAAACTTTCTTCATATGCAAGCAAGCTACGGTACAAAGCAAAAAAATCTTTATTTTTACTGTAGGCCTCTGCATAGATTGATGCCGCTTTTGCTTGGCCGATTGCTCTTACCTTTTGCGCGTTACTGCGGGTTTTTGCTAACAAAACCATCACATCAGCGTCAGCCTTGGCTTTAATTTCTTCAGCCGCTGCCTGCCCATCAGCACGATGTTTATTTGCAATTTTTTGCATATCAGCCCGCATGCGCTGATAAATCGCATTGCTGGTATTGGCCGGCAACTCAATTCCTTTAATGCGTACATCAACTACATTAATACCTAATCCACCTGCTTGCTTTTGAGCTGCTTCACGCAGTGACTCCATCACATCATCACGACCGCCTGATACGACTTCAGGAATAGTACGTTTACCAAACTGGGCACGTAGTAAAGTGTTTAATTGTTGCTCCAACAAAGTTTCGGCTTTAAATTCATTGCCACCTGTGGATCTAAAATATTGCGCCAAATCAGTAATATGCCACTTCACATAATAATCGACCATCACATCCTTTTTTTCCTTGGTAACAATTCGAGTCGATTTAATATCCATAGTTTGAATGCGAGTATCAAAAATACGCACGTTTTCAATAAAGGGTACTTTCAAATGAAGTCCAGGGTTTAATACCTTAACCTTATTCGTTGACTCATCATTAACCAAACGCCCTAAACGCAAAAGGATCCCCTGCTGGCCTTCCGTTATGGTAAATACACTCGTCAATAAAAATAGAAAAAATAAAAAAATCAATATGCCAAGGGCTCTACCTGTAGTTTTCATTACTAATTCCTCCCTTGCCGATAAACAGGCCTTGTGAGGTCTCGACCATCAACCAAACTTTCTGCCTCAATGGATTCATCACTCTCCGCTTTACTGTTTTTTGCAGTCTCCATGGGTATGGAAGACTTTTCAAATAATTTATCCAAAGGGAGGTACAGCAAATTTCCTGATTTGCTATCAACAATAATTTTACTGCTTTTGTTTAAAACCTTTTGCATAGTATCCAGATACATCCGTTCTGCCATAATTTTGGGGGCTATTGTATATTGAGGAAGCAATGCTAAAAACTCAGCAACCTCCCCTTGGGCATTCAAGACGATTTGTTTGGAGTAGGCTTCAGCCTCCTGTTGAATACGGCTTGCCTTCCCTTCCGCAATTGGAACTACTTTTGCGGCATATGCATAAGCTTGTTCTTTAAAGCGTTTTTCATCTTCTTGTGCTTTGATGGCATCGTCAAAAGCATCCTGTACGCTTTCGGGTGCACGTGCAGGTTGCGGAGCCACATTAACGATTACAATGCCGGTGTTATAAGGATTCAAAATTTTTATCAAAGTCTCTTGAACCTGATTGCCCCAAACTTCACGTCCTTCGGTAATCATTTGGTCCAATGTCGTCGTTCCTACCACTTGCCTCAGCGCACTGGAGGTTGCTTGTTGTAAACTCTCTTCAGGATTAGCGACATTAAATAAATATTCTTTCAAATCACCAATACGGTACTGCACCGCTAAAGAGACAGACACCAGGTTTTCATCGCTGGTAAGCATTTGTGCGGAGTAGGAATAATCCAGCACCCTGTCCACATTCAGAATCACTTTGGAAGAAAGAATCCTGGGTATCCAATGTGGTCCTGGACCCACAGTTTCCACATATTTCCCAAAGCGAAGAATAACCGCTTGCTCCGCAGGATCAACAATAAAAATACCGGATAACACCCAGAGAATGAAAGCAGCCGAAATAACTGCAATCGCGATTAAACCGCCATTCGATTTTTTTGTAGGTTCATTACCTGGTTTATTGGAACCGCCAAATATCATTTTCTTTAATTTGGCATGTGCGCGTTTAAGCGCCTCATCCAAATCTGGAGGTTGATTCTTGCCCTTCCAGGGATCTTTGCCTTTTTCTGGCTCATTCCACCCCATGTACTACTCTCCCGGAGAATTTTGAAAAAATAGAATTCTAGGGGGTATATGAAGTTTAAGCAAGTTCTCCTGTTAATTGACTTAATCTAAACTCTTAATCCTGTCTCATAATAGGCATGTTTGACCGTAGATTGCCAAACAGATACTCTTTAGTTCAGGCGTTTGGAAAAAGTGCAGGGATTTAGGTTTCTACTGGCTTTTTCCCCTCAGATCAATATCCCAAACATCTACGACCACATCATTTTCGACAATATAGAACTGATCAAACAGATTTATTGTAGGATCACAATGAGGGACAACAAGTTCTAAAACCTCACCATACCCGGGTAATTGAGATCCGTTTAAAGCACTCACTTTACCGTGCTCATCCCCAAATCCACCCCAATCGTATTGCAAACCCTGATGACTGATAATTTCGGGTTTATGGTTATCTACATAAATGGATTTGGTGCCTGCATCCACAGTGACATGTTCTGTTCTGTTGTTACTAATCACCGTGGTTAATAGAGTCATTGCCGGTTTGAACGCATTGAACTCTCTCTCGTTATTCATTGAGCCAATACTGGCGTATTGCACATCCATAACTGTATAAGAACCCGGTTGAATCTCGGTAACTTCAGTCGCTTCGACATCAATATCATAAGTTCCTGTTCCGCTTCCTGTTAATATGGAGCAATTAAGACCAATTCCCCGGAAACTTTTGACAAGATCACTTGCCATTTCCATTATGTGTAATGATTTACTTCTTCGTTCGCTAAAAGAATGAATATGTTGTAAATTGCCAGCATAACATTGAATCCCCATCAAATTTAACCAGGGGAATTGCATCATTTCCAAAGCGAAATTTAAGGCATGTTGCGGTTTAACCCCGGTGCGCCCTATTCCTGCATCCACATCAATCAAAACATTTATCATTTTATTACGGAGCATGCCCGCCTCATTTAAGGCGCTCATATTTTCTTTATTATCTACCACTACCAGGGTAGAGGGAGCCTTTGCCAAACAGGAAACAAGCCTGTCAATTTTGCTTTGGGTAACAATTGGGGAGGTGATCAAAATATTAGGTACCCCCTTTTGAATAAGCACCTCAGCCTCTGAAATTTTAGCAACACTCACGCCTATTGCCCCATATTCGATTTGCAAATGAGCTAATTTTGAGCATTTATGAGTTTTACAATGAGGCCTTACATTTACTTTATTTTTAATAGAATGTTTCCTCATGGTTTCCAGATTGGATTTCAAGATATTTTTATCAATGATTAAGCAAGGGGTATCCAATTCTGTTTTTTTGAGTCCTATCGCGGGATTCGACATTTTATTCCTCTAAATATTAGTCAGCACTCAGCATTACCCGAATACCCACATAAACCAGTAAGCCACCAAATATCCGGGTAAAAACGGCTTGAAAGCGAGTAAATAATTTGCGGATATTATTAGATTGCAAAAATAAAACCAGCAAAGGCCAATAAAAAAAAGACTCGGCAACAAAAACTCCGGCCACTAGAGCTTTGTCGCCTATCGAGGCGTTAATGGAAACAAACTGGGTAAACAAGCTCAGCAAAAAAACGGCAAGTTTTGGATTTAATGCATTACATAAAACACCTTCGCTGTATGCTTTTGCAATCGATACCTTTTTCACTGGAGAGGACTCCTGGATTATTTTTGCAGAATGCCCGGATTTTAAACCTTTTAATCCAAGATAAATTAAATAACATGCGCCTGCATATTTTAAAGTCGTATAAAGAACCACGCTCTGAGTGATAAGGAGTGCCAATCCCAAAATGCAATAAGTAGCATGAAAAACACATCCGGTAACAATACCGAAAGCGGTAGCCAGCGCTTGGCGCTTGGGATATAAAAGAGCATTTTTCGTTACCAATATAAAATCGGGTCCCGGGCTAATCATGCCGATAAAACAAATTGTTATTAAAAGAAATAAGCTAATATTCATAATCACCACTTTAAATTGATTCAATTGCAATTTGATGCTTATTATAACGCCCTTTCCCAAGCATTGCTGCATGGAGATGGCTCCCATGAGACCCAATAGGTTCCACCTCCTCCACTAATGCATTCAAATGACTAGGGGTTTAATTTCACTTCGTTTGCAACAAACCCATCACTGTGGTGATGAAGTCCTACAGTTGAATTTTCAATTGACTCATGCATTTCCATTTTAGGTAAGGTCTTGAACATATCGTCATAAATAATCTGTGTACGGGTTCCTGGATGGTTACGGGCATATTGCTTAACAGTTTCCCAATTGCATTTACCCTCAGCGATCATCCAGCGCATGGTACTCCAGGGATTGGGAATTCGTTGGTTCTCATAAGCTTCATTATAGCGACGCACAAATTCTGCATAAAGTTTAAATGGCGGCTCATCTCCTTTTAGTGCTACTGCTGCAGTCGTTGGTAACTCAGGGACATCCATAATTCCTTCTTGACGGCGGCTGTATTTGCGGGTAACCAGTCTTTCAATTACGAAAGCTGCATCGCTAGGCCTGCCAAAAAGCTGACGTAAAGTACTTCCCCATGAGTGATCCACATAGATAATTCTATGCAAGGCGGTATCGGTCAAATGGCAGCGGTTTACAAAAGAGTCTACCAATTGAGGTCTGGTGTCCATGTAATTATCAATTTCCTTGAGCAAAGCACCACGCTTGTCCGCTAATAATTGGCACAATTCCTCACTTCGCGGGGGTTCAGCACCACGACAAAGCAGCATCGCAGCACCTCGAATTAGCTCTTTATTGTTCTTATCCTGGGCCAGCCGTTTGCAAAGTGCCTCGATTGCAGTGTCCCCTGAGTCCTTATCCAGGGCATTATTTTCCGCTTCCAGTTTTAAATTCTCTATGGGAGCTTCATCCAATAAAACTTCAAGAACGTTTATCCTTCCCTTTCGGGCTGCCAAAAGCAGTGGCGTTTCTTTTTTAACTCCCACAGGATTACTCAGATCAGCTCCGGCTCTTACCAGATTGGTTACCCCGGAAATGAAATCCAATACTATGGCTTGATGCAGAGGCTGAAATGGGACACCGTGTTCTTTAAAAAGAGTCGCCGCATTGACATCTGGTCTGCAGGATAAAATTTTGGTTAATAACTGGCGATTTTGGGTAGGTAGGGCTAAAGACAGTAAGGTATGACCCTGTTCATCACGATGATTCACATCAAAAACATTGGTATCCAAAAGATGGAGGGCCAACTCAACTTTACCCTCCGCAATAGCTTGGTGTAACGGCAATCCACAATTTTTATTCTGGATTTTATTTAGAACGCAATCAATAAACGCTGTCAAATCAACAGGGATTGCTTTTTCAACAGAATCATCGTTGTTTCTCTGGTGGATTTGAATCAAATAATTCAAAACTGTTAATTGGGCCCCCCCAGGCATCCAGAAGGGATGTTCCAGATAACGCTTATCAACGAGCAGCTTCTTCTCGATAAATTCTTGAAATCCCTGTAATCCTGCTTTTATAGCCCCATTTATTTCTCTGATAAATTCCATATTACGTCCCCTGTAGTATGATGATTTCCGGATTTATATTACACAGTGGACAATAGAAGATCAAAAGAATAGTTAAAATTTCTACAACTCTTTAATTTCTAAGGAACTCTGAAAATAATTTAAATCCAAATTAAGGGACTTCAGCCAATTTAGTGAAAATCAAATCCCAAACTCCATGTCCTAACCGTTCGCCCCGCTGTTCAAATTTTGTGAGCGGCCGCGATAAAGGTCGGGGGGAATATCCTCCATTTTCCTGGGAATTCTTCAAGGCAGGTTCTGCAGATAAAACATCAAGCATGTGTTCAGCATATTCTTGCCAATCTGTTGCGCAATGGATAAATCCACCGGGTTTAATTTTTTTTGAGACTAGCTCAATAAACTCTTTCTGAATTAGTCGTCTTTTATGATGCCTTTTTTTATGCCAGGGATCCGGGAAAAAAATTTGTACCCCGGCAAGCGAATTATCCGGAAGTTGAGTTCGAAATACTTCAACCGCATCATGAGCCACAATACGCACATTAGTTAAATGATGCTCATGCAAGTCAGCAGCCAAACTGCCTACGCCTGCAAGATGAACCTCGATTCCCAAATAATTAAGTTCAGGATTATTTTGAGCCATAGCCAGCAAGGAGGTTCCCATCCCAAAACCTATTTCAACTACTGTATCTGCGGTACGGGAAAATTCAGCAGTTAAATTCCATGGCTTTCCATCCACGTTAAGTTGATAATCTTTAAGCCAAAGTTCCAACCCCTGGCGTTGCCGATTACTTGTCCGACCAGCTCTTAAAACATAACTTTTTATTCGGCGTTGCATAAATCACACTCATCATTTAATCAAAGACGGAATTATATGTTCTTACAAAAATCTTGCAACTAATGCATTTTTTTGGTATAAAACCGCTCTTGTATTTCACACCCGGCTATTTGCCCAGAATTTTACAAAGACTAGCTATTTAAAAAAACCTATTTTGGAGTAACACAATGTCTAGAGTATGTCAGGTAACTGGCAAGCGACCCATGACTGGTCATAAAGTGTCGCACGCTAACAACAAAACTAAAAGACGCTTTTTGCCGAATATTCAGAACCACAGTTTCTGGGTTGAAGAAGAAAATCGATTTGTCACATTGAAACTTAGCACCAAAGGTATGCGCATTGTAGACAAATTAGGCATAAAAGCAGTTCTGGATGATCTCAGAGCTAAAGGCGAAAAAGTATAACTAAGGGGATAAACCATGGCAGCCGTCACTATTAAAGTGAAAATGGAATCCACAGCAGGAACTGGATACTATAAAACTACAACAAAGAACCCAAGAAACCATCCTGAAAAAATGGAACTTATGATGTACGATCCTAAAGTTCGTAAGCATGTTCTTTTTAAAGAGAAAAAAGTTAAATAATAGTTTAAGCCCCATTCTTATGGGGCTTTGCATTTTATTCACAATAAATCCAATTCGCCCCGTTTTCTCCTAGGCTAATTTTGACATTTCTTATTGCCACTTATGAATAAGTTATTAATAATTTTTTTCTTGTAAAACAAAAGTTCCCTCATCATGCTCATCGAATATCCAAAATTTAAAATGTAAAAAAGTTTTGTCACAGTTAACTCTAAATTAACACTGTAGATACTGGATAATCCTTACGAATCGTTTAAACTGATAGTAAATAGCAATGAATACAAAGAGGATTTGCATGAAGCCATCATTGCAACTAAGCATTGGACAGCATTTAACATTAACCCCCCAGTTACAACAAGCAATAAGACTGTTGCAATTATCAACGATTGATTTACAACAAGAAATTCAACTCATTGTTGAGTCAAACCCCATGCTTGAGGCAACCCCGAATGAAGACAAAGCAGACCTGGATTCTCCGGAAGCCCCCCCACAAAATACTGATGAGCCTTACGATTTCCAATGGTCAGAATTGTACCAAAGTCCAAGTAAGCGAACTTTTGAAGATAATGATTATAATTTTGATAACTTACATTGCACTACAACAAACTTACAAGACCATCTCAGGTGGCAACTGGAACTCTCTCCCATGAGCGACATCGACAGGGCGATAGCAACCGCAATTATCGATGCAGTGAATAGTGATGGTTTCCTGACGATGAGTGTTGCAGAATTGCATGCAAGCCTCACCAGTGATGCCCATCCCCTGGATTTGGATGAAATAGAAGCGGTACGGCATCGTTTGCAGTTATTTGATCCTGTAGGGTGTGCCTCCGTAAATTTGGCTGAAACCCTCCTTGTACAACTGGAGCAATTGTCTTTGGATGCCGAAACTTTAGCACTAATTAAAAAAATTATTTCTGAAGACATTGAGCTGCTGGCGCAACATAACTACAAACAATTAATGAAGAATCATCAGGTTACTGAAAAAACGATCGATAATGTCTTGAAGACGATTCAAGGATTAAATCCAAAACCCGGAAATTTAATTCACGAAGACATTACCGAATACATCATCCCTGACTTAACAGTTAAAAAAATAAACAATAAATGGAAAGTGCAACTGAACCAAAATGTACTCCCGCATTTAAGCATTAATAACCAATATGCTTCTCTGATTCAACGCGCTAATAATAGTGCAGATAATCAATTTTTAAAAAATAACTTACAAGAAGCACGTTGGTTCCTTAAAAGTATACAAAGCCGTCAGGAAACCCTGCTTAAAGTAGCCACCTGCATCATAGAATACCAAAAAGGGTTCTTGGAATACGGAGAAGAAGCAATGAAACCGTTAATTCTTAACGATGTTGCTTCAGCTCTAGACATGCATGAGTCAACTATTTCGCGTGTTACCACCCAAAAATTTATTCATACTCCCCGGGGAGTATTTGAGCTTAAATACTTTTTCTCAAGCCATGTTAATACAAATGCAGGCGACGAATGCTCCTCCACTGCCATTCGTGCCGTAATAAAAAAATTAATTTCTGCAGAGAATAGAAAAAAACCCTTAAGTGACAGTAAAATTACCCAGCTATTGGAAGAACAGGGTATTAGAGTAGCAAGACGAACCGTAGCAAAATATCGTGAAGCAATGGGAATTGCTCCATCTAATGAAAGGAAAATAATTCGTAACTAAATTGAGGACCATGCTTCATCATGGTTCTATGTAATTAGGAGATTTTTTATGCAAATTAACATCACTGGACATCATATTGATGTTACTCCTGCACTCAGAGCATTTACCGAAGAGAAATTGGAAAAGCTGGAGCGTCACTTTGATCACATCAAATCCATTAATGTGGTATTGAATGTAGAAAAATTGCGTCAAATCGCTGAGGCCACAGTGCATGTAAATAAAGGTGAATTACATGCAAGCGCGGAATCGGAAGATTTATATGCTGCAATTGACAGTTTGATAGATAAACTGGAGCGTCAACTAAGCAAACATAAAGAAAAAATTCACCATCAATGATTAGGAAATAATTTCTGGGGTAGCTTTGTAAGCAGCGAAGGGAAATGAGTTTTCGGACTCAACTTTGCTGCTCTTAGCTACACTTAATCACCTCTTTCGATGTAGATTTGTAGCGATATGATTAAAACTAACATTAAGATAATTAATAAATTGGGATTACACGCACGCGCCTCGGCAAAGTTTGTTTCTACAGCAGCAAAATATCAGAGCCACATTGAGGTAACCAGCAACTCACAAACGGTTAATGGTAAAAGTATAATGGGCGTCATGATGCTTGCAGCCAATAAAGGCAGTGAACTCATTTTGGAAATCGATGGCCCTGATGAAGTACAAATGACTGAAGCCTTAACTCAATTAATTAATAATTATTTTGGCGAAGGGGAATAATAAGGATTGAAATCTCATTTTTCAAATCAATCCTTACTCGGACAAATGGGAATTTTCTTCTTTTACTGTTTCATTTCCCTGGATTTTTTCCTTCTCATTTTCTGCAGGGCAAGTAAAGTCATTAATAGACCAGACAAAGCGTAAAGGGTAAAGCTAACAAATAGAACCAATGAGGGATTAGCTGCAATAGCTACAAATAAAATAATCATCACTAACACATAAAGGAATGGAACTTTTCCCTTAAAATCCACTTCCTTAAAACTGTAATAGCGGAAATTAGAAACCATTAAACCTGAAAGAATTAACGATAAAATCGCCGCTAAAATGGTTACAAACAGATTTTGCCACTCATGTTGGTAGCATAACCAGGAAAAAGAGGCCATCACCGCTGCAGCAGTAGGACAAGGCAGTCCCTGGAAATAACGTTTATCAGCGATTTCAAGCTGGGTATTAAAACGAGCTAAACGTAAAGCGACTGCCGCTGTATAGACAAAAGCCACCAGCCAGCCTAATTTCCCTAATTGACTCAGAATCAAACTATAGAATAGTAATGAAGGCGCAACACCAAATGTGACCATATCGGATAAACTGTCGTATTCCGCACCAAATTCAGTTTGCGTATGGGTTAGCCGGGCAATTCTTCCATCCAGGCCATCAGCAATCATCCCAATGAATATAGCAATAATGGAGGCTTCGAACTGCCCCTTCATCGAGGCAACAATGGAGTAAAATGCTGCAAATAAACTGGCTGTTGTAAATAAATTAGGCAGCAAATAAATACCAGAATGACTTTCTTTTTTCATTCCCAATAACCTTCAAAAAAAATGCCAAATAAAAGATGTAGACATAATAGGGATAAAAAATACTTTTGCAAATCAAATTTAACACAAATTTTTTTCCATAAAATGAGTAAATTTCCGTACAGAGCTCCTCATATGATGTTATACTTAACACTCTGTGTTTAAGTTGTATAAAGATATGGCTACACCTGAAAGTAAAACAATTATTATCGAAGGAATAACCTCCCAAGGTAAAACCTTTCGCCCCAGCGACTGGGCGGAACGCATGAGTGGTTCGCTGGCAAGTTTTAAAAACAGTCGTATTCATTACTCTCCCCTATTACGCCCCAGCGTAAATAGTGAAGGATACCAGTGTGTTTTGCTTGATCCTAAACTTAAGGAATCAAGTCCCTTGTTATATCAATCCATTATGGATTTTGCCAAAGCAAATAATCTCAGGATTTGTGGAGAGGAGGACCAGGATAACTAATATCCTTGACTTGATTTAATCACCATACTCCAACTCACAATAGCATTCATTATATAATTTAACATGGCTATGGTATTATCAAAATTCATTGCCAATACTCCGGCGATTATAAATGCCAAGCCTTTCGGCCCATGCTGAGTTCCAGGTTGACTGGCATGTGCAACCAACACAGTTCCGCGAACAAACCACAAGACTCCCGCAGTTTGAATTACCAAACCCATAGAACTGAATATATTCGAAGGATTATAGGACGTATAGGTTAAAACATTACCGACGCCAAAAGTTGTATTGGCCATAGCATTTAAAACGGTAGGCAAATAAAGCAGTCCAGCTCCCATGAGCAAATACATCACCGGAGTAAACATTTTCTCTTGGGAAGAGGATTGGGCTCGATGATCAGCTATTTTCCTGAACTTGGCAATCGCGGTCATAAAAAATAAAATACCCAAAACATACGCCCCACCAGTAATTAAGTGCTGTACCGGGTACAAAGAACGGCTAATATTGCCTATAATAGCTATTAGATCAGGTGTATTCATAATTTAATTATATGCTGCTAAAACTTGTAATGCATAATTTTTTGCTTATTATTGATCTCCGTTCCGAGTTATAATCTCAGATTTTTACAATAAAGTTGATATCCGTCATGCAAATAAACACATTTCCCATTACTTTAAAAGAATCTTTTATGATCTCTCCTAAAGTAAAGCACTTCATTTTTAGTTGCGAGGCAACCCCACATTTTAATTATTTACCCGGACAATTTATTACTATTCATTTTGAACATCAAGGAAAACCATTAAAACGCAGTTATAGTATAGCCAATACTCCCAAAATGGATAATCAAATTGAACTCGCAGCAGGTTATTTTGCGAATGGCCCAGGTACCGAGTTCCTTTATAATTTAAAACCTGGTGATGCGGTACAGATTAGCGGTCCTTTTGGGAGATTAACAATCAAAGATGAAATCCCTGGCCGATTTATCCTGGTAGCTACCAGTACAGGAATTACACCCTATCGGTCAATGATTCCTAAACTTGCCCAGCTTATGGAGCAGCATCCTGAACTGGAAGTAGTTATTCTTCAAGGCGTACAAAGACGTGAAGAAATTCTTTATGGCGATGAGTTTTTGGCTTTTTCGCAAAAATATCCGCGGGCCTCGTTTAAGCCCTATTTGAGCAGGCAACCTGCGAATGAACTTAATGAAAAGGAATTTAGTGGGTATGTACAACATGCATTTCCCTCACTTAATCTTAATCCGCAGCGTGATGTGGTTTATTTGTGTGGTAATCCCGGTATGATTGATGAGGCATTTAATTCTCTAAAACAGCAAGGTTTTGCCATGCAACAGATTATCCGCGAAAAATATATATCTAGATAATAAACAATCAGGAGCAAATACAAATGAGTTATGAAGAGTTATCCAACACCATGGAGCTTATCCTGCAAGAAGGTAAAGGAATATTGGCTGCAGATGAAAGCAATTCCACCATAGGCAAGCGTTTTGCCTCAATAGGTCTTGAAAATACAGAAGAAAACCGCAGAGATTACAGATTATTGTTAGCAACTACACCTGAATTAGAACAATATGTGAATGGGGTTATTCTATTCGAAGAAACCTTTACCCAGACAGATGAACACGGAACCCCTATAGCTAAATTGTTTGCCGATAAAGGGATTGTCCCCGGTATTAAAGTAGATAAAGGTTTGGTTCATTTGGCAAATACTGAAAATGAGAAAGTCACTCAAGGCCTGGATGGGTTGCCTGAACGCTTACAACACTTTAAAAAATTGGGTGCACGATTTGCCAAATGGCGAAATGTTTATTCCATTTCTGAATTTGCTCCCAGTTTAACCGCAGTAAAGACAGGGGCAGAAAATTTGGCTCGTTATGCTGCAGCGTGCCAGGAAGCAGGAATTGTTCCTATCGTTGAACCGGAAGTACTTATGGATGGCGATCACTCTATCGAGCATTGCGCGGAAGTATGTGAAATTGTTCTTCATGAGTTATTCCATGCTTTATTTATCCATCAAATTGAATTAGAACACATTATATTAAAACCCAGTATGGTAACTTCCGGTAAAGCCCATAATCCTTTCAGTGCTCCTGATGAGGTGGCTGACTACACTATCGGTGTATTCCGTAATAACGTACCTGCTGCAGTACCCACCATCAACTTCCTGTCCGGTGGCCAAACACCGCAACAGGCTACAGCAAATTTAAATGCGATTAACAGCATCGATCACCAGCCATGGCTACTCAGTTTCTCTTTTGGCCGAGCATTACAAGAAGATTGTTTAAATGCCTGGGGTGGAGATAAAGCAAATATTGCTAAAGCACAAGAAGCTTTATTGAATCGGGCCCGCTTGAATAGCTTAGCCTGTGTTGGTGAGTATAATAGCAGTATGGAATAATATTCTTTGTGGAGTTGATCATTGAGATAAATGATCAACTCCACAAAGTCCCTGAAATTTATCGCAGCATCGAGTGATTAACTGGAGTAAGCGAGGCCAAATCCTTTTGAACGGGTTCTTGACCTGCTGCACCTTCATTCAGCTGCAATGCTGACTTCATGATGAAAAAGCAATTTTAGGAATAAACATGAATAAGGATTTTTTACGCTATAAATTGCGTTTTATAACCGTTGCATTATTGCTTGGATATGCGTTTTTGCATTACACGCTTACGCATCCTTTTGTTGATACCAGTTTTGAACAGATAGGTAATTTCTCAATACGTTTTCCCTATGCCCAACGAGTATTAATTCCCATTTTAGTCTATCCCCTTTTATTTTTACCCATTAAATCAGGCAATTGGTTTTTTTTAGTGGAATGCCTGTTTACCGGTCTAATGTATGTGGGGATATATCAGTTATTAAGATTTGAGTTTAATACCCGTGCATCTCAGCTACTAGGCTGGTTATTCATTTTACTTTTGCCCTTAATCACGATAATTAATTACCGTTTTACCGTGGGAGGAGTTGCCACTTTCTTTTATCCTTCCGATACTCCGGCTGTTTTCTTTACCGCATTAGGTTTTTTATGGTGTCTGCAGGCCAAATGGTTTTATTTTATTCCTTTAGTTTTCCTGGCAACGCTTAATCGGGAAAGCAGTATTTTATTGGTATTGCTCATCCCTATTTTGCATTGGCAAAAGATAAAACAATTAGTTAAACCGCTGTTTTTCTCCCTCTTTGCCTATATAGGGGCGCGGATAATCGTTATTAGCAGTCTGGGCGCGATACCAGGGAAACTGGTAGAGTGGACGGATATCAATTCTAATACCCATTTTGCGGCAAACCTGCAGTGGCTGTTTACTGATCATAATTTGTTGATGTTTTGCTTTTGCTTTGCTGGATTACCGTTGTTTTGGTTTGGTTTCTATGATTATATTCCCAAAATCTATCGGCCCCTACGTTATTTAGTCGCCGTATATTTTATAGGCTTACTTTTTATCGGCAATTTTATGGAGCCGCGTATTTTTAGTGAAATTGTAGTATTGCTTTATTTGCCTGTATGCATTGGGATTCGTAACTGGTATACAGGATTTTCCTCTTTTGAAGAAGAGAATGCGTCTAAAAGTTCCCTTTATTTTTTAAACCGGTTTTTCATCCTGATTTTTTTTACTCTAATCCTTATCTTTAATAGGCCGATAAATCAAATGCTCCTATGGTATTTAGACTCTATCTATTCCTCATCGAGTTAATCTTTAATTAACTCAAAACGTGCATACAGGGGCAAATGATCGGAAAGCATCCGCCAGGGCTTGCCATGCAAACACGCTACTTCTTGAACTTTCATTCCACGAAAATAAACACGGTCTACACATAGTGCAGGTCTGATTGCAGGGAATGATCGTGCATGCTGTCCTTCCACTGAAACAAAAGCTTCTTCTATATTTAGGTTCTCCGCCAAGGGTTTGGAAATGATAGTCCGCCAATCATTAAAATCCCCCGCCATCAGCAACGGTTCATTGTGCGGCACTACATCCTTAATCCTTTGCATTAAAGTATTACATTGCACCGTGCGTTCGGCTTTAAAAAGACCTAAGTGGACGCATAATAAGTGAATAGTGATATTATCCAGTTTTAGTTGCGCGTGTAATATTCCTCTGGAAGCCCTGCGAATGTTTGCAAGATTAATATTTTCAAACCGCTCAAAGCCATATTTGCTTAAAATAGCATTTCCATGATGCCCAGATTCATACACAGCATTTTTTGCATACACATAATGCGGCCATATGTTTTCAGCAATATATTCAAATTGGGGGGAATCAGGCCAGGCATTGATTCGTTTTTGCCGCTTTACGTGCTCGCCTTGGACTTCTTGTAAAAAGACAAAATCCGGATTCAGGCTGGTAATTGCCTCACGCATTTTAGGAAGCAAAAAACGCACAGCCCCAAGACCAAATCCTTTATGAATATTATAGGTTATTAAGGAAACGCTTCGTACCTCTTCTTGCATAGTTTACTCTTTTCAAATTCTTGTAATAAGCATAACACTAAACAGATATAAAAATTACTGACGCTATTTAAAGGAGCGTCACTTGCCCAAAGGTAAGCTAATCTTTGCATTGGTTGAAATTCAAGGAGATGATCCTCCTCTAATCAATTATAGCCTTCCTGGTTGCACTAGAGATATAATGATTGCCAATAAAAATTATAAAAAGCAGGTAAAATGAAAAACCTAACGCTTAAAATTCCAGGCTTTTCTATAGCTTGCAAAGTATGGGGAAATCCTGATAAACCCGCTATTCTTGCTCTTCATGGTTGGCTGGATAATGCAAATAGCTTTGCTCCCCTTGCCTCCTATTTAAAAAATGATTTTTATTTTGTAGCCGTGGATTTGCCGGGACATGGTCATTCCTCCCATCTACCTGAAGGGTGTCATTATCATTTTTTTGATGGAATATTCATTGTTATTGAAGTTCTCAATGCCCTAAAAATAGATAAAGTACATCTATTAGGCCATTCCATGGGGGCTTGTCTTGCAAGTTTAGTAGGCGGTGTTGTTCCAGAACGATTTCATTCCCTAGTTTTGATTGAAGGATTAGGCCCATTTTCCCATCCGGCAGAAACTGCATGTGAACAATTAAGGGAATATGCGCATTATCTTACTCGGGAAAACAAAAAGCCTAAAGGTTATGACCATATAAACAGCGCTGCCCTCGCCCGTGCTTTTAAAGGATACGTTTCTTTGGATATTGCAAAAATACTTTGTGAACGCGGTTTGATAGAACAAAAAGGGAAATTTTACTGGCGACATGATTCGCGTTTACTGGTTCGTTCACCTTTGCGCATGACCGAAGAGCAAATACTCTCTTGTTTGCAGGAAATCACAGCAAAGACATTTTTACTTTTATCCAGCAGAGGCTTTGCTTTTGATACCGAACAAATTAACAACCGCATTAAAGCAGTAAAAAATCTTGTCCTTAAAAAGCTTGATGGTGGACACCATATACATATGGAAGAGCCAGAAGTTATAAGTAAACTTCTGGCTGAATTTATGCGTACCGATTAGTTTGAAGTACAACCGTCCATATTGGTTACGATTTTAACTTCATTTAATGACTTTTTAACATCACATACTGCAGTTGCAGGATATCTCACATGGTTTGGATCAGCTGCCACCAAATCATTAATAGCACTAACCAGACCCTCACCGCCTTCATCAAAGTTTGAATAAGGTGTCCAGTAATCCATGTTGGCTTTAACCATAACATCGAAAGCTAAACGAGTATTCCAACTGGGTTGATTTGCCATAATGTAGAATAGATGGTTGTATACCCCACTGGAATAATGAACATCCAGACCACCATAATATTCGTCAGCAGTATCAATAGACTCACCATCTCGGCTTGGCAAATCCATATAACGTAATGCATCATAGCCGCTGTCTTCTTTCATGATCTCGCCACCAATTTGCCAGGTGCTTTTATTTACAGAATAATATTCAGCTGCTTGAGCTGCCATATCAGAGAATGCTTCATTCATACCTCCTGACTGGCCATAATATTCGAGATTGGAATGCTGTTCGGTAAACCCATGGCTGATTTCATGAGCAGCTACCCCCAGAGATACCAATGGATACATCATCGTATCACCATCTCCAAAAGTCATCTGCTGGCCATCCCAATAGGCATTTTCATAACCTTCACCGTAATGAACCCGCATAACCAATTTCATCGGCGAGCCATCCGCGTTGCTTAAGGCATTGGTGTTGTACCAATCCTGATACATATAATGGATCACATGACCCGCATATAAGGCATCATTCGTTGGAGAGGCAGCCCCATTTTCTTTATCGTATCCATCTCCTTTATAGCCGGTAAGATAAATACCTGCGTCATTTGCTGAGCAATTAAACTTCATGGCTCTACTACGGGAACTGTATTTATGGTCCATATCAATGACTTTAACAGCAGAATTTTCCATAAAGCAGGAGGAAAGATGAGAATCACGAGTTATATCAAGATAGGGCAAGTCACTACCGTATTGAATAAAACCTATTTTGTTATTTCCACCAAAACCAGATCCTTTAACAACATCGCGACTTTGAGTTTTTATATCATTCCACTGTACAAAAGCCTGGTTTGTTTTGGCATCAATAATCGCAGTTGGACGCTCTGGAATTTTATCTTTGTGAGTAACCAAGGCACTCACTTTATAAGCCCAATGCGCTTTATGCTGGGAATCGATGTAAACCATAGGAATAACTTTGCCTTCACTTACCTCTTTACCTGCATACTTGGCTTTAAATAGCTCTAAGGCTGTATCAGCATTTTTTACAAAAGAAGCATCGGGTTGACCTAATTCAGTCTGCAATCCTTGATAAACAACCCCATTCATGGAAACATTTTCCTGTGCCTTTCCTAATGATTTTACAGTATGCATGCTGTGCATGATTGCATACCCGCCATAGACAGGAAATCCTACGTATTGTTGTTGCATACGGACGTGAGTTACTTTATTAACGTCAGTATGTTCACTAACGAATTGTAAACTGTCTTTAGCAGCTGAAATACCTTGAATCGTTAAAGCAAACTTTTGCTTTACTTGGTTAAGAGATGCCTTCTGTAAAGGCATAGGTTCTGCAGCTCTCGCAGAGGATGCTATTCCTAAAGCCAGAGCGACAGCTAATGG
This sequence comes from Fluoribacter dumoffii NY 23, assembly GCF_000236165.1. Lineage (NCBI taxonomy): Bacteria > Pseudomonadati > Pseudomonadota > Gammaproteobacteria > Legionellales > Legionellaceae > Fluoribacter > Fluoribacter dumoffii. Next base: position 2,807,754 of record NZ_CM001373.1, read on the forward strand.
AGACAAATAGTAATTATGATGCATTGAAACCCACTCCTTATTGCAACTTAACTAAATTGAAAGCAACTCATCAATCGAACCCATTAATCCATAAATCAAGCCACAGAAATAACTTGACGGGATCGACTATGAGTTACACCTGAAGAACACCCAAAAAAATTCTAAAAACTAATCCAAACTAGCATAATTTTGGTGTTTTTGAAATTATTATTTATGGTCTCATTTCGAACCTATTTGAAAATATTGAGGAGTGGATGAAAAAATATATTCCTCATTTCTTTTTCAGGATGTGAGAAAATAAAGAGCGGTCTATTGAGTTATCGTATCTTGGTAATACCAAGCAGCCACGGCGCTTAGGCCAAGTACAAGTAAAATTACAGCCAATGAGAGCTGACCTTGTATTTTGATCAATGCAATTATGCCGCTGGTTAAGGCCGCGGTTAAATCTTGCAAACTTACATACAAAGCAGCCACTGTGCCGGCAATTTGTGGAAACGGGTGAAATACTCCTGAAAAGGCATTAATAAAAGTAAATCCTGCTCCCATACTGAATAAAGCGATGGGAACCATAATTGTTAAAACATTCGTGATTCCCGCAAGGGCAAAACTGAGCATAATCCCTCCCCCGCTGAGCATTAAAAACACACCAATGAATAACATGTACGGAACTCCTTTATGCATTACTAATTGACTGTTGATGACGCCGCTAAGACAGATTGCAACAGCAATAAAAATAGACAATTGGCCATACTCTAAAGGACTTAAACCCAATACATTTTGAAACAAGAAGGGAGCAATAGTCAGATAAGCAACCAAACCGGCGCATGCAAAGCAAGCACATAAAGTATACCCTAAAAAAATTTTTGATTTTAATAAAGCCAGATAATTGTGCTGGATGACTCTTATTTTCGTCGCATCAGGATTAAGATTTTTATTTGTCTCAGGTAAAACCCAAAGGATAAAAATCCAGAAGGTTAGACCCACTATGAAAATAAATAAAAAATTTGCCCTCCATCCGAAGTGCTCTTGAATAAATCCACCCCAAATAGGGGAGGCGACTAAAAGAAGGGTACTTGCCATACCCACATAGGAGCCTATTTTTGATAAGTATCGGTCAGTGAACAGATCCCGGATCAAAGAACGACCAACCGAGCTGCATGCACCAATACCAAAGCCTTGCAAGAACCGTCCCAGGGTTAAAATCGCCACTGAAGGAGCAAGTAAACAGCACAGACACCCGAAAACACTTATTCCAATCCCATAAATCAAAGGCAATTTTCTACCAATCTTATCAGACAAAGGCCCAAAGAAAATGTGGGAGACTCCGAGCCCAAACATAAAAATAAACACGGTAAATTGAATTGAGGATTCTGTAGTATGAAACGATTTGGTAATGGCAGGAAGTGATGGAACATATTGATCAATTGAAATTTGCACCAATATCATCATCATAAAAATAACAAAATAGATTGCAGGATGTACTTCCTGCTTTTCACCCATTTCCGGCATCAAAAATTCCTTTTTCCAAAAAGCTGAAAAAAAATGTCTTTTTCCGTTAAAATAACTTCTTCTTTATCTAAAGTTAAAGTTTAGGTTACTGTTCTTAAGCTCGCAAATTTTTCCCGCGTCCCTTAATGATAGAAATATAAAAAGCGGAGAACATGTAGATATCCTCGGAGATATATGGACAATTTTCGGAAGATCAGGCAAAATCTGGCAAAATTGTTCGAACTAACCAAATTATGAAAAAAATTCTGGTTTTACATGGACCAAATTTAAACCTTCTTGGAACTCGAGAGCCTTTAATTTATGGAGCCATGACGCTGGATGAGATCAATACACTTTTAATCAAAGAAGCACAGCAAGCTGGGTTTGAATTAACCTGTTATCAAAGCAATTCTGAAGCTGATTTAATTAAAGCAATTCATCAAGCAGGTATCGACAAAATAAATAACATAATTTTTAATCCCGCAGGATTCACTCATACCAGTGTAGTCTTAAGGGATGCTTTATGTGCGGTTGCCATCCCGTTCATTGAAGTGCATATCAGCAATATTTATTCCCGAGAGCCTTTCCGCCACCATTCCTATTTTTCTGATATAGCAACAGGCACCATCAGTGGTTTGGGCGCGCAAGGGTATTTATTAGCATTAACATCAATTATTGAAAGAGAATCAAATAATGGACATTCGTAAGATCAGAAAATTAATTGAATTGCTGGAAGAAACCGGCATTTCTGAAATTGAAATTAAAGAAGGTGAAGAATCGCTGCGCCTAAGCCGTCACAGCAGTATTCCTGCGGTGGAAGCTCCTCAGGTTCACTATGTTTCTACCCCCGCACCGCGCCAGGAGTCACCTCCAGCTATGAACAGCGCCCCTGTTTCTGCACCGTCTGCACATCATGAAAGCAAGCCTGTGCCTACCGCTGCAGGGCATAAAATACGTTCTCCCATGGTAGGTACAATGTATACTTCCCCGGCACCAGAAAGCCCCCCTTTCGTATCTTTGGGTCAAACTGTCAAAGCAGGTGATGTATTGTGCATTGTTGAAGCAATGAAAATGTTTAATGAAATTGAAGCGGATCGCGCTGGTAAAATCGTAGAAATACTTGTCGCTAATGGAGAACCTGTAGAGTACGATCAGGTCCTGTTTGTTATAGAATAGAGGGTGCATTCATGCTCAGTAAAATTGTTATTGCCAACAGAGGTGAAATTGCTCTTCGTATTTTACGTGCGTGTAAAGAACTGGGCATTCAAACTGTAGCCGTCCACTCAGATGTGGACAAGGATTTATTACATGTTCGCCTTGCTGATGAAACGGTATGCATAGGGCCTGCCCCAGCACAAAAAAGCTACCTCAACATTCCAGCCATTATTTCTGCTGCTGAAATTACTGATGCGGTAGCAATTCACCCTGGCTATGGTTTTCTTTCCGAAAATGCTGACTTTGCTGAAATAGTAGAGCAAAGTGGCTTTCATTTTATCGGCCCACGAGGCGATACTATCCGCCTTATGGGTGACAAAGTTTCTGCTATTAATGCGATGAAAGCAGCCGGAGTTCCCTGTGTACCTGGCTCAGACGGACCTTTGTCCGATGATGACCATTTGAATCTGGAAATTGCCCGAAAAATCGGCTATCCCGTTATCATTAAAGCTGCTGGCGGCGGCGGTGGTCGAGGCATGCGCGTTGTTCACAGTGAAGCGAGTCTGCTTAATTCCATTGCGCTTACCCGCAGCGAAGCAAAAGCCGCATTTAATAATTCTACTGTCTATATGGAAAAATTTCTGGAAAATCCCCGTCATGTGGAATTCCAGGTCCTCGGAGATGGCCTTGGTAAAGCCATACATCTGGGCGAACGCGATTGCTCCATGCAAAGACGCCACCAAAAAGTAGTAGAAGAAGCCCCCGCTCCGGGAATTACCCCTGAGCTCAGAAAAAAAATTGGCGACTCTGTTATCAAAGCCTGTCAGGAACTCAAATATCGTGGTGCCGGAACTTTTGAATTCCTGTATCAAGATGAATGTTTTTATTTCATTGAAATGAATACGCGCATCCAGGTTGAACATCCGGTTACGGAAATGATCACCGGAATTGATTTGATTAAAGAACAAATCAAGATTGCCAGTGGCATCCCCATGACCCTTACTCAAGATGATATCAAACTGCGCGGGCATGCAATTGAATGCCGAATCAATGCAGAAGATGCCAAAACATTCATGCCCTCTCCAGGAACAATAAAATTATTGCACCAACCTGGCGGCCCTGGGATTCGTTTTGATTCTCATATTTACAGCAGTTATACAGTGCCACCAAATTACGATTCCATGATAGGTAAACTCATCAGTTATGGAGCAACTCGGGCAGAAGCTATTGCCAGAATGCGAAATGCACTCGATGAAATTATTATTGATGGGATAAGAACCAACATTGAATTGCATCAACACATTTTCCATGATCAATCTTTTATTGCTGGTGGGACGAATATTCATTATCTGGAAAAAATGTTGAAGGACTAAATGCTGTGTGGTTTCAATTGAAAATAGAACATTGCCCAAGCCAGCAAATCGAGCTGCTAAGCGAGGAGTTGGAAGAATTCGGTGCATTATCGATTATGCTTACCGATAAAAACGATAACCCGGTTCTGGAACCTGAACCAGGAACAACTCCTCTCTGGCCTGAGGTCATTATTCAAGCCCTGTTTTCAGAAGTGTTTCAGGCGCAGCATACTCGCGATCACATCCAGCAAACTTACCCCGAATTCACCTGTACTTTGGAAGTGTTGGAAGACAAGGATTGGGAAAGAGCCTGGATGGATGATTTTAAACCCCAACGCTTTGGCCAACGCCTGTGGATTTGCCCCACCTGGTCTACTCCGCCAGAACCCAGTGCGGTCAACCTGATGTTAGACCCGGGTTTGGCTTTTGGCACGGGAACCCATCCTACGACTGCATTATGTTTAACCTGGTTGGAACAAGCTGATTTATCCAATAAAACAGTTATTGACTATGGTTGTGGTTCAGGAATACTTTCCCTGGCTGCTTTAAAATTAGGGGCAGCACAACTGCACGCAGTCGATATTGACCAACAAGCCTTACAGGCCACACAAAATAATGCATCAGCAAACGATCTTGACGAGGAAAAGTTGTCAATCAGCCTGCCCGATGAATTATCCAGTCCTGTCGATTTAATTATCGCTAATATATTATTAGCACCTTTAATTACTCTAAAAGAGCGTTTCCAACAATTGCTTAAACCTCAAGGAATGCTCATAGTATCAGGAATACTGGAAGAACAGGCCCCTGAATTGCTTAAAGCTTACGCTTCAATGTTTTGCGCAGTCCATCAGGAAAATCTTAATGGATGGTCCTTATTGGTTTTTAAGCACAAATAATTTTAAATTGAAGTACTACCGCGAAATATATTCTGAGAATTTCGCTTCATTCAGCTTACGATTGTTAAGGAAGTTATTATGGCCCGGGAACATAAATTTTCCACTTTTACCCCCAAAAGAGCGTTACTTAGTGTCTCGGATAAACGTGGCATTGTTGAATTGGGAAAGGCACTCCAACAACAAGGTGTAGAACTTATTGCCACCGGGAATACTGCGGCCCTGCTCAGAGAGCATGACTTGCCCGTTATAGACGTCAGTGAATGTACAGGATATCCAGAAATGCTTGATGGCAGGGTTAAAACCTTACATCCGGTCATTCATGCAGGTTTGCTCGCTCGTGGAAAAAAAGATGAGCAAATACTCAGGGAACACTCAATCAGCACCATCGATTTGCTGGTAATTAATTTATATCCCTTTGAACAAACCATAAGTCGTCCTGATTGCAATTTCAATGAAGCAATAGAAAATATTGACATTGGCGGTCCCGCCATGATCCGCTCTGCGGCAAAAAACCATGCCCACACGTATGTAGTAGTCAAACCTGAAGATTACAACGAACTGATTCACTATCTAAAAACGCGAAAAGTCCCCTCAGATTGGGGATTTGCTCTGGCTAAAAAAGCGTTCGCCCACACAGCAGCCTATGACGCAGCTATTAGTAATTACCTAACCACTTTGGATGAGCAATATACTCCTTGTGGATTCCCCGAGACTCTTACCTGCCAATTTAATAAAAAAATTGATCTGCGCTATGGAGAAAATCCTCACCAGCAAGCTGCTTTTTATATAGATAAAAATATTGCCCCGGGATCTTTAGGGGCAGCTCAGCTAAGCCAGGGAAAACAGTTATCCTATAATAACCTCCTTGATGCAGATGCTGCTTTAGATTGTGTTAAATCCTTTTCCAGCGAAAAAGCCACTTGTGTTATTGTCAAACATGCAAACCCTTGTGGGATTGCTGTTGGAGATTCTTCCTTTAACGCTTATCTCAAAGCATTTCAATGCGATCCGGTATCGGCGTATGGCGGCATAATCGCTTTTAATCAAAAGCTGGATGGGGTGACTGCAAAAACCATTCTCGAAAAACAATTTGTAGAGGTCATTTTGGCTCCTGAAGTGAGTGAAGAAGCCAAAGAAATTCTTGCCGGCAAGGAAAATGTTCGTGTTTTACTAACAGGATACTGGAAACAAGAGGATGCATTTCGATTAAATATGAAAAAGGTAGACGGGGGGTTACTCGTCCAGGAACACGATTCATTCCCCCTGGAAAGTTACGATTTTAAAACCGTAACCCAAGCTACGCCCTCGGATCAACAAATGAATGATCTAATATTTGCCTGGCGAGCCGTGAAACACGTCAAGTCAAACGCGATTGTTTATGCGAGGGAGGCAGCCACAATCGGATTGGGAGGTGGCCAAACCAGTCGGGTTATGAGTGCTCGTATTGGGCTTTGGCAAGCTGAACAGATGGGCTTTGATACTCATGGTGCCGTTATGGCCTCCGATGCATTTATCCCCTTCCCCGATACTGTTGAAATTGCTGCTGAAGCAGGTATTTCAGCGATTATTCAACCGGGGGGTTCCATTAGGGATGCCCAAATTATCGCCTGTGCAGAAGAACATGGAATCATTATGGTTTTTACCGGAGTCCGTCACTTTAAACATTGATGTACGAATACCTGCGGTGTAGTGAAGCCAAGAGCAGTGTGCACTCAGTACACTATGAAGGAAAGGGAGAAATTAGGTGAACACTCTTGTTATTACAGGGATTAGTCGAGGTATAGGGCTTGCAACAGCTCAACTCTTTTTAGCAAATAACTGGTCTGTAATCGGAACATCAACGAGTGGCCATACTCCTCTCAAACATAAAAACTTGAAAATCCATACCCTTAATTTGGCAGACTCCGAGCAAATTAAGCACTTTGCCACCCAGTTAACGAACATAGATGTTTTAATTAATAATGCTGCGGTACTTTTGGAGAATTGGCAGGAGGAGAAAATCAGTCTAAACCAGTTAAAGGAAACTTTTGCTATTAATGTATTTGGGACTATTGATTTAACTGAGCAATGCCTTCCTAAATTAACTCCCCGCGGTCAGATAATTAATATTTCTTCAGGATGGGGTACTTTCAGTTCCAACAGTTCTGCTTCTGTACCGCATTATAAAATGTCAAAAGCCTGTCTGAATATGTATACCTTACTTTTAGCAAAACGGTTACCGGAAATAGTTGTTTCGAGTTTTGACCCAGGATGGGTTAAAACGGATATGGGCACCCTTGATGCACCCAAACCTCCAGCGCAAACAGCACACGAGCTTTACGAGCTGGTCAATAAGAAAAAAAAGAGTGGTTCTTTCTGGCATGAAGGAGAAATTAGAGATTGGTAAAAACGCGTGCTAATTTCAGTTTTTTTCCTATTCTTCCGAATACAGTTACCTATCAGGTAAAAAAACTTCCCAGACAGTTGGTACTTTCCTTTTCTAACATAATAAAACTTGCTAAACCGTAATAAAAAAACCAAAATATACTCCTGTTAATTTGTCTGACAGGAGATAGGATGACCCATGACAAAGAGCTTGGAGAACTGCTGCAAGCCATAGCGGAAAAAAGTCTGCAAATGATTACGGATATTAAAGAAACTCCTTTACGACTTACACTTATCCTCAACCAGTATATTGAGCTGACTGAGCATTTTCAAAATGTAATGCATATCCTTCTCCAGAACCCGGAAAAAATCTGGGAAATGCAGCTTGCCTACTGGAAAGATGCTTTTAATTTAGCGCAAGCACAAATGCAGCATTGGTTAAATGGAACCCCCATGCCTATAAATGATCCTCGTTTTCGTGAGGAAGACTGGCTTAATAATCCATTTTTTAATATGCTCACCCAGCATTACCTTTTGGCCAGCCAACATATGAATACTTTATTTGAACAGCTGGAATATCCGGATCAGAGCACAGCAAAACGTCTGCAATTTTTTACCAAGCAATATTTGGATGCCCTGTCTCCTGCTAATTTTATTCATACCAATCCTCAAATTATGGATGAAACATTGAAAACCCATGGCAAAAATTTGTTGCATGGACTTCATAATTTGCTGTCTGACTTGGAAACTGATTCCTCCCGTCTCATGATTAAAATGACCGATACCGAGGCATTTAAGTTAGGCGAAAATATTGCCGTTACGCCGGGTAAAGTAATTTTCCGCAACAACATGATGGAACTTATCCAGTACACCCCGCAAACAACCCAAGTTAAATCAACCCCTCTGCTTATCATTCCGCCTTGGATAAACAAATATTATATAATGGATTTAAGCCCGCATAATTCGTTGGTACGCTGGTTAGTAAAGCATGGAATCACCGTATTTATTATTTCCTGGATCAATCCAGACTCAAATTTTTCTCATAAAAGCTTGTATGATTATTTAAATGAAGGGCCTTTAACCGCAATTAGCACGATTCGAAAACAACTGGGTGTAAAGCAGGTTAATACCATGGGATTTTGTATTGGGGGAACGCTTCTCTCCATGGTACTTGCCTATAATAAAGCACACCAGGACAATTCCATTCGCAGCGCCACTTTTCTGGCTTCAATGATTGATTTCAGCGACCCGGGAGATATTGCTGTATTCATTGACGAACAGCAAATTTCAAAGCTGGAAAATGAAATGAAAACAAAAGGTTACCTTGCGGGAAAATTTATGGCATCAAGCTTTAATTCACTCCGGGCAAATGACCTGATTTGGTCTTTCTTTATTAAAAATTATCTCCGTGGTAAAAATCCGGTACCTTTCGATATATTATATTGGAACTCAGATTGCACTAACATGCCGGCCACCATGCATTCCCAGTATTTAAGATGGATGTATTTGCATAATGATTTGGTGAAACCCGGTAAAATTCACCTTAATCATACTCCAATTGATGTCAGCTCAATTGAAATCCCCACTTTTTTCCTCTCCACAGAAAAAGATCATATAGCCCCATGGAAAACAACCTATTTAGGATTCAAACTGATGAAAGGTCCCAAACGCTTTGTTCTTGGCGGGTCGGGGCATATTGCAGGGATTATCAATGCGCCTGAAGCAAAAAAATACAGCTATAAAGTAAATATCCATGCTCCTGCACATGCAGAGCAATGGCTCGAACAAGCAACTGAATATCCCGGCTCCTGGTGGCCAGAATGGTTAAAATGGCTAAATCCTCATTCCGGAAAACTTGTTCAGGCTCCTGATTTTGAGCAACTGCCCTTTAAGCCGATTATGGATGCGCCTGGTAGTTATGTTTTAAAAAAATAATCCTTCCAATACTGTCCAAATGATGAAGAAAAGCCCTCTCCTCCATTCATAGAGAGGGTAAGAAATAAAAAAACTTATTCCCTTGGGCAGCTTTAAAAGAACGTTGCATTTAAGCAACTTCTTCTTCCAATATTTTTTCAATAGTTACGTAATCAATTTTTCCTGAGGGCAAAACTGGAATCTTGCTTCCGGGAAAAATTCGATGAGGGATAAGTAATTCTGAATAATCGAGCTCTTGTATTCTTTTTACAAAACTTGCTTTATCAGCGTTGAGGGCTTCACTATACAAAATAATTTTTTCACCTTTTTTGGGACTGCTCTTACTCACAGCGGCATGCAGCAGCTCCGGCCAAATAGAAGCAGCAACCCCTTCTACCGCAGTAAGAGATACCATTTCACCGGCAATTTTAGCAAATCGTTTTGCCCGCCCGGCAATGGTGATGAATCCTTCCTCATCCATGGTGACAATGTCGCCTGTATCATGCCATCCATCTACCGGAGAGATAATCTTTCCCGGGCACTCAGAGGAGAGATAACCCTTCATTACATTAGGACCGCGCAATATTAAACGCCCGCCCTCAGCAATACCGTCGACCGGTTTAATCCTGCTTTCCATAAATGGCAATAGCATCCCTACACTTCCTGGAATAGAAGCCAGGGGGCAATTCATGGAAATTACCGGCGCAGCTTCTGTAGCACCATAGCCCTCATATATTTTTACTCCGAAGGTGTCTATCCAGTGGCGAATCGTCTCAGGCTTTACTTTCTCAGCGCCTGCAAAAATATACCGCACGCTGCTAAAATCATGCCGCTCTGCAGCTCGGGCATAACCAGTTAAAAAAGTATCCGTTCCAAACATGATGGTAGCCCCGGTTTGATAGACCAACCCAGGAATTATCTTATAATGCAGGGGAGAGGGATAATAAAAGCAACTGATGCCATGGAGAAGAGGAAGAATTGAACCGGTAGTTAACCCAAAGCAATGGAATATGGGTAGGGAATTAAAAAATTTATCACGAAAAGAGAAGTCTACCCGGGAAGTTAATTGGGCACAATTTGCCAGCAAATTGGCATGCGTCAAGACCACTCCCTTGGGAATGCCTTCTGAACCTGATGTAAATAATATAACCCCGGTATCCTCGGGAGAAACCGGATTTCCAATTAATCTATAGGCATGAGAAGGAAATGTCCCTTTGAGCAATCCAGAAAGTTTATGTCCCAGCTTAACGGAAGTTTTAAAATCTTCGAGAAAATAAATGGTAATCCCTGCCTTTTGTAAGCCCTCGACCAAGCCTTCCAGCTTTGCAGTGGTAATGAACTGTCTTGCCGTATAAATTGTTTTTACTTCTGCAACGTTACACGTAGCTAATAAATTATGAAGTCCAAGGCTAAAATTGAGCATGGCGGGGATTCGCCGATAGGCATGCAAGGCAAAAAAAGTGATCATGCCCGCCGTAGTAGTAGGTAACATCAGTCCTACATGCTCTCCTGCCTGAGTCTGTTTTTTAATTTGCCGGCCTAAAATAAAGCAACGCGCAAGAAATTGCTTGGGAGTTAAAGGCGCACGATTTGCATCTTCAATCCGGGCCTTATTTTTTGTTCCCAGGGCAGTTCCCTGGATAAGCGCTTCAAACATGGACATGGGTTGAAAGCTGTTTGCAAAAGTAAGCTCGCTGATTAAACGAAACAAACGGGTGCTCATCGCGTTGCGGTCAAGTGCCTTGTTTTTATCCTGTACGAAGGATTGGGTGGGCAAGACATGCAAAATGATTTTTGGGAATAAACGAATAAGGTGTTTGTCTTTACTTATTGAAAAAATACTGTGCTGAGCGCCATCGATACGTACGGGGATGACCGAAGAACCTGCTTTTTGTAAAACCATTCCCGGAGCATCAAAAACTTTCAGGCTCTCTTCCTGCATTCCAATTCCCTGAGGAAAGATTACACAACGCTTCCCTTCCCGTATTGCTTTTACCAATGCCCTTGCAGCAAAAGCATTAGTGGAGTCAATGATAAGGACATCCGCAAAAAGCTTCATCATTTTCATCCAGAGTTTACCCGATGAATGAGGTGGAAAAGCTACGGTCAATTGCTCAGGTAAGAAAGCTGCAAGCAAAAGCAAATCAATTGTCGAGGTTCGATTGGCAATAATGACTGAGTTAGATTTGGGGTGATAATCACCACGTATTTCTACTTTAAACCAGCGGGCTAAAAGGGCTCGAATCCATTTACGCGCACGCTGTTGTTGTCTTTCCTTCCAGGTCATTTGTTCCATGTTTCTGATTCTCTTATAAAAACTCGCTTTGGTTATACCTAATCAATTCTTTTTTTTCAAGATTGCAACGTACACCCAGGTATAATAGACTTCCTGATAAATTGATCGTCAAAGGGCCGTAGTGCGTTTACTAACTCAGATTTTCTCCAATACCAAAAATCTATGAATTACCGCATCCTTCATCCTGTTAAAACAATTTTTATTATTTTAGCTTTGGGATTCCTAATTACCACAGCCTACTTTTTTCAGAAATATTCAAGTGAGATCATGAGTTGGGTTCACCATCTTGGTTGGTTTGCACCTCTTCTATTTTTAATTATATATTGTTTTGCAACCATTATGTTTTTACCCACTATGGTAATCACCTTAGCGGGAGGGGCTCTTTTTGGACCCTTTTTCGGCACCCTTCTCAATTTAATCGGTGCAACAAGCGGTGCTGCATTTTCTTTTTTAATCACCCGGCATTTGGTTTATAACTGGTTTTCGCAAAGGAAAGGAAAAAGACTAAAAAAATTGATTTCCGCCGTAGAGCAAAAAGGGTGGCTGATTGTAGCCGTTCTAAGATTGTTTCCCATTATTCCATTTAATATAGTGAATTATGGTTTAGGTCTGACGGGAATCGGATTTCGCTCCTATCTAATCACTACCTTTATTTTTCTGGTTCCGGCCGAGATTATTTATACTTATTTTGGTTATGCAGGAATGGAGGCTCTATTACAACAAGGTGCATTTTATAAAAATAAAGAAATTCTGATTGCAGGTTTAGCTATCCTCGTTCTGTGTTTTATAAAAATCCTGCATCTCAATAATTTCCGTTTCAGATACTCAAAAAAGAAGATAATTGATTAAGCAACGGATGCGATACATTAAACTCCCTATTATCCAGAGAACATATGGGCCGAATCCCCTGTAGTGAATTAGTCACAAAAAGGGCGTCTGCCTCTTCCAGCATGGGTTTTGTTAAAGAAATTTCTTTACACATTATGCCTTGTTGGGTCGAAAGTTGGAGTACTCTGGAGCGAGTAATGCCGGGAAGCACACCATCCCCCAGGGGCGGGGTCATCAAACTTTGGTTTTTTATCAAGAACAAATTAGCGCAGGTGGTTTCTGTAGCATGATGCTGCAAGTTAAAAAACAAGGCGTCATCAGCCCCTGTTGCATTTGCTTGACGACGGGCGAGGATAGCCTCCAGATAATTAACTGACTTAACCTGATATACGGGGTTGTTTTCATCTCTTAACCATGAAGCACTAACCAAACGTAGTGGATGCGTTTCCACAGTATAGTTAAAAGTCTGAAATGCAAGGTGGCTTATCTGTCCATGAGCTCCTAAGCCCCGGGGCGCAGATCCCCCGCTCAAGATTGCTTTGAGGCCGCCGTGATATAAATTATCCCGTTTAATTTTATGAAGCAAATGCTCTAACCACTGCTCATAAGACAGATCAAAGGGGATGCCCATTTTTGGGGCTGACTCACTGAGGCGCTGCCAATGTAAATTGGCATAGCAAGGCTTAGCGCCCTCCACCTTAAGCGTCTCGAACAAACCTTCACCTAGAAAGATGCGGTCATCGATTGGAAATACAACACAGCTATCGTCTTCTGTAAATACTCGTGTTCTTATCATACCGTACTTAAACCTGTAATTTTCGTCAGTAGAATCCACTACGAGTGTTTATTGACGAGGCCTGTTAATAATCCCCAAAATCGTCAAGTTCATCACGTAAACGTTTTTCATCCAACATGTTTTCCAAGCGTCTGCGTGCATCCAGCCCCCGAGGAATGGTTTCCATAACCTCAGCCTCAACATCTAACTCACTATCGACATCAACGAAGTCTTCCCCGACTTCAACAACAGCATCTTCATCATCTTCAAATAAATCACTCATACCATTCTCTCAATGAGTTATACTGTATCTGGAATCTACTCTCAAAGGACATAAAAACCAGGACGGCTTATATACCTTATTTTTAGTTCCTTGCCTAGTTTTTTCTCAAAAAAAATTATAACTTCTCGGTGATTTCAGAGTGACAAATTTTTTAGAGCATTTCAATACCTTGAATTTTTACAATAAAGAATCGATAATTTAAGGAGAATAAAACACTGATACCTCTATGAGCGATCAAGTCAAACAGGCTTTAAGAGATACAATGAAACAAATAAGATCCAAGATATCTGTTTCGTATCGTGCCACAGCGTCCACTCAAATATGCGATCGTATCCGTTTATTGGATGAATATCGCAATGCCAAACAGATTGCACTTTATTTTGCCGTGAATGGCGAAATTGATTTGAATGAACTTTGGAAAAATGCGCTCTCCCAGGGAAAAACATGTTATTTTCCTGTCCTTAATGAGGAAGATTTTACCCTTTCTTTTTTACCGGCAACGACTGATACCCCTTTTCACAAAAATCGTTTTGGAATCGCTGAACCTGCTGTAAGTCCAGATTTATCCATTCCCGTTCAAGAACTGGATTTAACCTTAGTTCCCTTAGTGGCTTTTGATGTACGATGTAATCGCCTGGGCATGGGAGCTGGATATTACGACCGTACATTTAAAGGAAGGGGAAATTGCCTGTTTGGGGTAGCCTACCAATTCCAACGCGTAGATCATCTTGAACCCGAGCCTTGGGATGTGCAGCTCAACGCAGTAATTACGCAACGTGCCATTTATTGGTATGGCGGATATTAGCTTAGGTTAAAGCATCCGCATTGATTTCTCCGGTACGCACTCGAACTACTTGCTGTAACTCATAAACAAAAATTTTGCCATCACCGATTTTACCCGTGTATGCAGATCTGCAAATCGCTTCAATTGCCGGCTCCACCATGTTATCAGGCAAGGCTAATTCGATTTTAATTTTGGGGAGGAAATCCACCACATATTCAGCACCTCGATATAACTCTGTGTGGCCTTTTTGCCGGCCAAAGCCGCGGGTCTCGGAAATAGTTATTCCCGGAACCCCTATTTCCATTAAAGCTTCATGCACATCATCCAGTTTAAAAGGCTTAATAATTGCCATAATCATTTTCATAATATATTCCGCTGTGATTATACTTTTGTTAGACTCTTTCCAAAAACAAACATGGAGTGATTATGTTCGACCCCAAACAATTTGACGATCTGGCAAAAAAACTTTTTGCTGCTCTTCCTTCAAGTCTACAGAATATTGAAAAAGACATTCAACAAAAATTTAAAGAGGTGCTGCAAGCTGCTTTTGCTCATATGGATCTCATCACTCGTGAAGAATTTGATGTGCAAACCAAAGTGCTTGCTCGCACACGAGAAAAAGTAGAGCACCTTCAAAAACAAATCGATATTCTGGTAGCCCAGCTTAACAAAGAACAAAAGTAATTGCAGCATAAGCCCAAACGGCAATAGGAAATTTGTCGTGCAGTTTGTCCAACATCACAGGAATAAGAAATGAATCTTGCGTTTACGAAAACACGTAGTACTGTTGGGATATTGGCACAACCCGTGGCAGTAGAAGTTCACCTGTCAAATGGTTTGCCGGGTTTTACTATAGTAGGGCTTGCTGAAACCGCAGTGAAGGAAAGTAAAGATCGCGTTCGTTCTGCGATCATCAACAGTCAATTTGAATTCCCCTGCCGTAAAATTACTGTGAATTTGGGGCCTGCAGATTTACCTAAAACAGGAAGTGGCTTTGATTTGCCAATTGCCCTGGGGATCCTGGCTGCTTCAAACCAGATTCCCCAAATTCAATTAACGCACCATGAATTTATTGGGGAACTTGCTTTAAGCGGTGAACTCCGAGGTATCTCCTCTATTATCCCTGCAGTTTTAGCAGCGAATAAAGATAAAAGCTTGTTGATTATCGCCAGTGCAAATGCCCATGAAGCCTCTTTAACCGGATATGAACACATTTTCAGTGCACGCAATTTGCGTGAAGTATGCAGCTATCTTTGCCAGGGTACTTCATTACACTCGCTGCCGCCAAAGCCAGAATCCCGTTTATTGCGCCAGGAAGAAGATTGGTCGGATATCAAAGGGCAGTTTCACGCCAAAAAAGCAATGGAAATTGCCGCCCATGGCGGACACAGTATTCTTCTCAGTGGTGCTCCAGGAAGCGGAAAAACCATGTTAGCCAAACGTTTTAATTCGTTATTGCCCCCATTATCTGAAAGTGAAGCCCTGGAATGTGTGGCCATTAATTCCATTCGTGGTAAGTTACCCGATTTTAATGAATGGCGTATTCCTCCTTTTCGCGCCCCCCATCATACGGCTTCACCTGTTTCTTTAGTTGGCGGCGGAAATCCTCCAAAACCAGGAGAAATATCGCTGGCTCATCATGGGGTCTTGTTTCTGGATGAATTACCCGAATTCAACAGGCAAGTTCTAGAAACGCTAAGGCAACCCTTGGAGGAAGGGGCAATATGCATTTCCCGGGCCGCAGCCCAGATAGAATTCCCAGCGAAATTTCAGCTGGTCGCCGCAATGAATCCCTGTCCGTGTGGACAATGGGGTAATCCGCAAGCAAACTGCCTGTGCAGTCCGGATCGCATCAAACGATATCATGCCAAAATTTCCGCCCCATTGCTGGATCGCATTGATATGCATATTTCCATTCAGGCGCTCAATCAGGAGGAATTAATTGCCCCCAATAGGAACCCTGCCAAACAAAGTGAATTGATAAGAGAACAAGTCATTAAAGTGCGAACCATCCAGCTCGAGCGGCAAAATTGCCTGAACGCCAATTTAGGCGCAAATAACTGTGAAAAATTTTGTGCATTAGGGACTCAAGAGCAAAATTTTTTACGCCAGGCTATGCTCCAATTTAAACTGTCTGCGCGCGGATATCACCGGTTATTGAAAGTTGCCCGAACTATTGCCGACATCAACGAAAGCAGCAAGGTGTGTCTGGATCATTTACAACAAGCCTTATCGTTCCGGCATACTTTACGCACACCGGGATGAAAGCGTTTATCGACAGCTTCGCTCTGTTTCATCAAGGGGAAATGAGGGTAATTCCAAAAAACAAATTAAATATACGGGCCAGGTAATAAATTACCGGCACGAACACTCCGAATATAAAAATGATTCTGATTACTGGAATGGAATAGTGGAGTGTTCCATCAAATTGAATCTCATTGTTTCCGTATATTTTTTGTTTTCTTCCTAACAGATAAATGAGCAGCACCAGACCATAAAAAAAGGTGGAATAGAAACTGACCCGTACCAGCACATGAGTCATTAATTGGCTATTGACATAATCAACAGGAAAATTGAGCAGAAAAAGACTGATAAGCCAAATCAACACCGTTTTTTGAGAGCTACCCTTTTCTTTTAGGGCAGCAAACCAAATCAATATCATGGGAAATATTAATAAAGGGAAATAATAAAGCCACCCAAAAGGACTCAAGAGTAACATCATGGCCAGAGTGAAACAAAAGGGTTGATGATTAATACGCCCTTTTTCGACCGTGCCCATTTTTCTCCAATACCAAAAGAGCAAAATTAAAAAAAGAATGCTCTGTAATAAATTAACCAGTTTTAAATACCACATATCAGGGAGTTTTTCTCCCCCAAAACATAAACGAAAAATAAATCCATAAACTGAGGCATTCCAGTTATCCCCATACCAAAACACGCCTCTCATCATTCTAAAATAGTGTTGATAAATTTCAGAGCCATGATGAAATAAGGGAAAAAAAACAGCAATGCAAAAGGTAAGCAACATGGTTGCAAAAACACGCTTACGATTTTGTTTTAAAACATAAAAAAATAACAATGCAGGAAATAATTTGATTGCAATAATAATACCCCAGCAAATACCTGCAACATAATCGTGGCGCTTCAAATAAAAGTGATAGCCCACCATAATTAAAAACAATAAAATCCCGCCGAATTGCTGGGTTGCCAGACTCATTAATGTTGGGAAAAATGCGAAATAAAGCAGATATAAGGTGGCATAATGATTTTGTAAAAACTGCCGGGAAAAGGCATAGTAAAAAGCAATGGTAATACCGATTAATCCTGAAATAAAAGAAATGCTCAACCAGATAAGCAAGGCATGGGAATAGCTGAATCGGGTCAAAAAATTAAACCCCCACAAAACAAAAGGGGGGTTTAAGTTCGCAGGTAAAATTTTTACGGAAGGCAAAAAAGTAGTATAGAAATTTATATAAGGATTCTCTCCCTGAGAGAACGCTTGAGATGACATATAAAAAGAGGAAAAATCAACCCTTTGCAAATGATTTACAATGAAATAGACAAGCAAGCAATAGAAACTCAGCAAGATAAAAATGAATACTTGCTGATAGCGATTACTCATGAACATATCCTGGATGTTCCCTATTTAGTTTCACTTTCCTTGCGAGCTCCTGAACACTATCCTCGATTTATTAAAGCATCAAAAATTGCCATACGTGCAAAAACACCATGAGTAACTTGCTTCAGTATGAAAGAGTTTGCCCCATCTGCAACATCACTGTCTATCTCGACACCTCGATTTATAGGCCCAGGATGCATCACCATTACATCAGGTCTAGCATAAGTTAAACTTTCTTGCGTTAAGGCAAAATCCCGTCGGTAGGAGTCAAGATCCAGATGTTCAGATTCTAATAAACGTTCATGCTGTACACGTAAACAAATGACTACATCCGCATCAGTTAATCCATCGCGTAAACTCGATGTTACCCTTCCATAATGCACAGTCTTTGGCTGCCAAAGTTCAGGTGCAACCAATACAAGCTCTCCTACCCCTAAATGAGCACAAATGCATTGAAAGGAATTGGCCACCCGCGAATGCCTGATATTTCCCAGGATGGCTATTTTTAATTTATCTAATTGCGGCTTTTCCTCAAGGATGGTCATCATGTCCAGTAGAGCCTGGCTCGGATGGGCGTGAGTGCCATCCCCCGCATTAATTATTTGGATTGCATCACCAACTTCATTTGCCAAACGTTGCTGTAAACCCTCTTCCCGATGGCGGATCACAAAATACTGGATTCCCATAGCAGCAAGCGTACGCACTGTATCTTCAATGACCTCCCCTTTGGTTTCGGAAGAATTTTGCAAGTCCAGATTAATCACCGGCATGGATAAACGCTTGGCTGCCAACTCAAAACTCACACGGGTTCGGGTACTGTTTTCATAAAACAAATTGGCAACAGTATTTTGAGTATACGAAGGATAATGATTATGGTGTTTGAAATAAACCGCACGTTGCAGTATGGATTCAATCTCTTTACGTGATAATTGACTAATTTCTAAGAAATGATTCATAAAACCCTTATTTGAAACTGACCCTTTAGAAAGATTATTCAGGGTATTGCAGCCATTGCTCAAGTATAACACAAGCCGCTATACTATCTACCTCAGTTTGTTTGATTTTACGATACCCACCTTGTGCAAATAATTGCTCTCTAGCTGAAACGGTCGAGAGCCGCTCATCAACCAGATGAACAGGCAAAGAAAAGCGCTTGCGCAATTCTTTGGCAAAGCGTCGGGCAGCAGAGGTTGTATATAATTCACGGCCATCAATACATGTAGGAACACCCACTATTAATGCTTGAGGTGACCATTCAGCAATGAGCTTGGCAATAGCACCCCAGTCAGGAACACCTGCGCGGGCACTTAAGGTTGGCAAAGGGGAAGCGCTGCACGTCAGCTGCTGACCTACTGCCACGCCAATACGTTTATAACCAAAATCAAAACCCAAATAAACAGGACTAGGCATGGCCGACATTTGAACTCAGTTGACTCATCTTAATTCCCAAAGTAGATCCGGCATAGTCCCAACGATCTTCAAATGGGACTTCATACAGAATTTCTGAGCGATAAGGACAAACTAACCAGGTATTTTCAAGAATTTCTTTTTCCAATTGGTTTTCTACCCATCCCGCATAACCTAAAGTAATTAAAACATCTTTAGGTCCTTTATCTTCTGCAATGGCGCGAATAATATCATTGGATGTGGTTACCGTCACCTCATCTTGCAGAAATAGACTGGAGCGCCATTCCCCGAATTGTTTATGAATCACAAATCCCCGCTCAGGCTGTACTGGCCCCCCAAACATTAAAGGCATTCTGCTTTGCTCTAAGCGCACCGGCTCAATATGCAATTGTTCAAAAACAATAGAGAGAGGAAATTGCATGGGGCGATTGATAATTAAACCTACAGATCCTTGCTCGTGATGTTCACAAATATAAATTACGGTGCGTTCAAAATTAGGATCATTTAAGGAAGGCATTGCAATCAGCAAATGATTAGCCAATGAGCTTATAATTGCCATGAGCCCTCCCGAAAAGGTTAATTTAATTATAGGTCTATATTAATTATACACCAGTTGTATATTTTTTATTCGATTATTTAAAGATCCTTCTCAACTGAAACTTTTACATAAAGCGTTGCCTGCTGGGAGAATGGCCTTCCAGCCGTATAAGACACCGATGAAGAATCAGTATCCTCTGTTCCTTCGGGACTTCCCAAAGAAACCCACTTATTTAGAGGGAGCATTAAAGTTGTATCTACATTTTGGTTATCAAATTGTTGACCACCCGCAGGATCTTGTTGTTCACGTACTCGACGTACTGTTAACTCTACCTTTGCGCCACGCAAAATGGGCTTTACGAGCAATCCATTTTTGATTTGATGTTGTTCATAGGCAATCCCTGTAAAAAATCCTGCACCCACTGCGGTGACAATTGGCACTTCTTCCCCGGTAGATACAAAAGCAGATTCACCATTCATTACTTTTACCGATTGAGTCCGTTTCACTTCAGATGGAGATTGAGAGCTGTAAGTTACTGAATTATCATTTTGGCTGCTAAGCCAATTCGGATCCCCCTGATAAATGGAAATTTTAAAGGTGACAGGAGGTACATCGAGTTGGTGCAGTAAAGAGCGGATTTGGGTCAACGTTTGCGGGGTAACCTGGACCATTAAAGTTTGTCCGGAGCTGCTAATTTTTTCCTCGGGCTGTAACATGGGTTGCATCAATTGGATCACTTTCTCAGCTGGAACATAATGCAGTTCAATTACTTTAGTAATCAACGTTTGTGAAAAGACGTTATTTGTTAACAACAATAAACCGATCAGCCAGAATCGCTTCATTCCGAACTCCTTGTTCCTGTTTTCATCCCTGATTGCAAATAAGAAAAATTTTGTTGGGGTAAACCCTGATATTTTCTATTGTAGACCATGATTAACGAATCAATGGCCAAAATAAAAAAATATTTTTATTCTAAGCATTGAAAAACAAAGAAAAAATTCCTGAATAGTAATTCAATAGTTTTGTTCCTGAAAAAGTTTGGGTATACTTCATCAAAAATTTGCTTAAGAGATGCAAACATCATGGGTAGCATATTTAATATGTTTGGTCCTTCACCAATTAGACCAATTGAACAACACATGCGAAAAGTACATCAATGTGCAAAACAACTCTACCCATTTTTCGAAGCTGTTCTCAAAAAAGATTGGACAACAGCCAATAAAATAAAAGAAAAGATAATCTCTCTCGAAAAGGAAGCGGACTTAATCAAACGCGACTTACGCCTCCATTTACCGACAGGACTCTTTCTTCCTGTTTCACGTACAGATCTCCTTGAGCTTCTCAGTGCTCAGGATTTTATCGCGAATAAAGCGGAAGACATTGCAATATTGATCATCAGCAGACAAATGATCATTCCAGAGACACTCATTCCTATATTTATGCCTTTTTTGAGTCGTTGCCTGGATGCTTCCAAACAAGCGTGCAAAGCAATAAACGAGTTAGATGAATTGCTGGAAACTGGTTTCAGGGGCTCTGAAGTTAAAATTGTTGAAGAAATGATTTTAACCCTTTATGAGATTGAACATGACAGCGATGAGCGTCTTGCAGATATTCGACATCGAATTTTTGAAATCGAAAAAAACTTGTCTGCAATTGATGCAATTTTCCTCTACAAATTGGTCCAATGGATTGATGATTTAGCCGATGGTGCCCAACATGTGGGTAGTCGTCTTCAAATTCTAATAGCTCGGTAGTCAAATTCTATGGATTATTCAATCATATATCTTCTTGTTGCGGTCATTTTGTGTTTTATGATGACTTGGGGTGTGGGCGCCAATGATCTGGCTAATGTCATGAGCACGACTATGGGCTCAAAGGCAGTTACAGTCAGACAAGCCATGTTGATTGCCATAATTTTTGAATTTGCTGGCGCATTTTTAGGCGGAACAGGCGTTACCGAAACAATGCGTGATGGAATTATTAATTCCAACGAACTCTCAGGACAACCATTGGTTCTTATCGAGGGCATGTTAGGGGTTTTATTGGCATGTACCATTTGGATGAACCTTGCGAGTTATCTTGGGGTACCAGTATCTATAACCAATGCTCTGGTGGGCTCCATGGTAGGATTTGGCACCATCGTTCTGGGACCGCAGGCAATTCATTGGAATCAGGTCAGCCGCATCGCTATAAGTTGGGTTACCTCCCCCATGATTTCAGGAATTACTGCATATATCTTATTTACGAGCATCCAACAAACTATTTTTGTTAAAAGCAATCCTTTAACCAAAGCTAAATTATACATCCCTATTTATCTTTTTCTTATTGGCTCTATTTTGTCATTTATCACCGTGTTCAAAGGTCTTAATCATTTTCATATTCATCTGAATTTTAAACAAAATCTGGCTGTAACCTTGGCAACCAGTATCATCATAACGATTATTGGAATGATTTTTATTAAGCGTATCCCAGAGCATCATAGAATACGTCGTAGAGAACGGTTTATACAAGTTGAAAAATATTTTGCTGTGCTCATGGCAATGACTGCTTGTGCCATGGCTTTCGCACATGGTTCCAATGACGTAGCATTGGCTGTAGGACCACTTTCTATTATCCACAGTCTGATTATGAGTTCACATCAGGTTTTTGCCAATGATTATCCCGCCTGGATTATTTTACTCGGTTGTTTTGGCGTAGTAACCGGACTGCTCATGTATGGTAGAAAAGTAATTGAAACGGTCGGTAGTGCCATTACAGCACTTACACCCAGTCGCGCCTTTGCTGCGACTCTTTCTGCCGCGACAACCGTAGTGGTTGCAACAAGTACAGGTATCCCAGTTTCTGCAACCCAGACTTTAGTTGGGGCAGTTCTTGGGGTAGGTTTGGCACGCGGTATCGGTGCATTAAATTTAATTGTAATTCGCAATATTTTTATGTCTTGGGTTTTGACTTTGCCTGCTGCTTCTATCTTGACAATTTTGGCCTATAAATTATTGCATTTTTTTCTGGGATAGAGAATCAACATCCTTGGTAGAGGGCTTTTGAGAAGTTTAGGGTGAAGGATCCCTGGTTTTGAGTTTGTTTGTGCTCCCTGTCAAAACCGGAGGATCCCTAAGCTGAAGCCGGTGAGTAGAATATAATTTAGACTAAAACTCTTCCCAAATTTCACCTTTTTCATTCTTATAATCTTTATTATCACGCATGAATGAAATAAGTTTGTGCTTATTAATTTCTTTTATTTGCGATGCGGATTTATTATGAGTTGCATCAAATTCATAAAAAAATTTGTCATAAGGACTTACATAAGCTTTATCTATATCGTTTGAGTTCATAACCAATCCAAAATAACTTTAATTTAAACCAGGTATTTTATCGCTTTTTTATCTAAGTTACCATTATTCTAACTACCAAAGAATCTAGAGGCGCATGATGAATTTGAAAAAAGCGGAGTTACACGTCCATTTAGAGGGAACTATCACTCCTGAATTAGCTGCAAAACTGGCTGCACGCAATAAGTTAATAATTCCAGAGGGACTTGTCGCCCCTGATGGAGAAAGTTATTTATCAAAAGATTTCCTCGATTTTCTAAAGGTATACGATACCCTCGCAGCGTTAATTCGCTATCCTCAAGATTATTATGATATCACTTTAGATTACTTACGAGCTCGTGCCGGGGAAAATGCGATTTATGTAGAGATGATGTATTCCCCCGACCATGCTGAACTCTCCAGTAAAATTCCTTCTGCCGAACATTTGGCAGCAATTCAGCAAGCTGTTGATGATGCTAAAGAACAGTTCGATATAGTAGGACGAATAATAATCACCGCAGTTCGTCATTTTGGTATTGAGGCAGTAGAGCGTGTGGCCCGACAAACCCACAAAGACAGGTTTCCTTGCGTCACCGGATTTGGCTTAGGTGGTGATGAGGCAAAATTTCCTCCTAAACTATTCACCAGGGCCTACCAAATTGCAGCCGAGGCCGGTTTGCAATGTACTGTGCATGCAGGCGAATTTGCGCCTGCAAGCGGAATGGTCGAAGCAATGGAAAACCTCCCTATTCAACGCATAGGCCATGGAGTAAATTCAATTTACTCACCGGAAACTATGATGATGCTGCAAGACAAAAATATTACTTTGGAAATTTGTCCTACCAGCAATATCTTCCTCGGATTGTTTAAGAACATGGAAGAACATCCTTTTCCCAAATTTTATGAAGCAGGTATAAAGATCAGCATTAATTCAGATGATCCGCCTTTTATGAGCACGACCCTGGGTCAGGAGTATCAACGGGTGCAAACTTCTTACGGCTATAGTGATAAGATTATGAATGCGATAACGCGAATGGCTATTGAAGCTGCTTTTGTTGATGAGCATACCAGGACAGAGCTTTTAGCAAAAATTTAATTCTATTCTTCAAGAAAGCCTGGTAGCGGTCAAAACTGCACCAGGTTCTCATAGTATTAAAATTTAATATCCAGCCTAATAAGATATCAAATAAGATAAATACTCCGTGAAGTAATTAAGCAATAAAAATAGTCTAGAATAAATAATAAAATGGATAAGGAAATCTTATGCGTGTGCTATTGTTTCTAGTTTACTCGTTATGCTCTTCTTATTTATTCGCGCAATCCATCCTTATTGGTACAACAGACTCAGGCCCACCCTTTCAGATTCCGGCTAAAGATAAACCTCATTTTTATGGCTTTGAAATTGATCTGATGAGAGAAATTTGCCAACGTGCGCAATTGGACTGTAGCTTCAAAAGTTTTAACTTCAATGATTTGTTTGATGAAGTAAGAAACAATCACGTAGACTTAGCCATAGGGGCAATCATGATTACCCCGGATAGGGAAAAAGAGTTTCTTTTCAGTCTTCCTTATCTCATAGGCGGGGGGCAATATGCCACCAAGGTATCAAGTTCAATTAAAGCGATTAGTGATATTAAGGGAAGAAGTGTAGGAATAGAAAAAGGAACTATTTTTAAAGCCTGGATTGAATCCCAATTTGGTAATACCGTCCAAGTCAAGGAGTATGGTACTTTAGCGGACGTGTTACAAGCTCTCAATGAAAATAAAGTCGATGCGGTGTTGCTTGATAGCGGCATCGTTCAATATTGGACTGCTAATAACAGCGATCTATTGAGGTCGGTTGGGGACCCCATGGGAAGCGGTTATGGAATTATGGCTAATAAAAATAATGAAGCGCTCATTGAGACAATTAACAAATATCTTCTTGAATTAGAAAATGATGATACTTATTTAAAATTATATCGGCGCTATTTCTAATTAGGCTTTTATACTTTTCACTGTGCATAGAAACCACATCCAAAGGGCAAAGATCTTTTCGATTATGGATATTGATAACTTCATTAAAAAAAAGAGTTCTTAATGCCCAATCCCTCTCACAATTTTTGTGAGGCCCTCGCCACCAAGGCTAATCACTGCGAATCTCACCCAGTAATTGTTCTATGTAGCGTCTGCAAGTTAAAGGATTGTGTAAAAAATTAATGATGCGTCGTGTGCCGCCAGTCCCTGTAATACTCATCGTTCCATAGCTTAACATACTGCCTAAAATCGATTGACGGATGTCAATTGCCTCAATCTTGCTTATTGGAATATCAATTGTTTGTCTTACAACCACACCCGTGCGAATAATCACATGGTTTTTTTTGATAGTAAGGGAAGAAAAATAATAGGTCATCCAGGTCATGCCAATCCATAGTAGAGCTAAAGCAGCCAAGCCATATCCAACTTTATTAATGAAGTCCACCTCAACGTAGGAGACAATTGCCAAAGCCGCACATAAACTTACAACGGGCCAAAAAAATATTATCCAATGCATGCGAGTAAAAAAAATAACATTCTCGTCATATGGTTTCTCGAACATTGATTCACCTATCCTGAATTTATATTGAAAATTATAATATTGTATTTAAGTAAAATTTACTATTCTATATCTTATTCGAGGTATTATACTCACTTTATCATATACTTTTCATTAAATTAGAAAATGCGTTCTATTAGCCAGTGCCTCAACAAACAACTTGCCGATATTTGTCAACGATCAGTCCAATTAGAAGAGCTTTCCAATAAAGTCAGGCGGATGCTCCCAGAAACTTTAGCCAATACTTGTCATGTTGGGAGTTTTAATAAGGGATGTTTGTTGTTAACCACTACGGATGCTGCCTGGGCATCGCAATTACGTTATATGATCCCTGAATTGCGTGATAAATTACGCAAAGAAGGGGGTATGTATCAACTCACTTCCATTAAAATAGTGGTTACAGAACCCACAGTCCGCTACGAAAAATCAGCCGCCACCTCAAAACATGTATTATCAGAAAAAGCTAAAGAAATAATTATAAGCGAAAGTCAGCAGTGTAACTATGAACCTTTACAAAAGGCATTATTACGTTTAGCTGATGGCGATGATTAAGCCAGGCAACTCTAATAATTAATAGTTTAACCCGTTATCCTTGGTTTGATCAAAAGAGGGAGTAATATACACTTGCTCTGGTGCTACAGTGCCGATGCAAAGCGACGAGCTACCCATTGAGAACCAAGATAAGTAAAACAATCCTGGAGATATTCACTCAACTCATCCTCTGCCATTTCATGTTCTTGACCAATGGCTTCAATATCATGATGAAAATAGGTATTAAAATAGCGTGTTGAGAAATCAACATAATCTCGGGTGTGGAGAATAAACGCATGCCATAGCTCATCCAGAATAAGCAAGGGGCCAAAAAGATAGGTTTTCTTACCTTGTTTTGCCCTTTGCTTATTTAACCACATCCACGCCAATAAGTCTGCAAATAGGGATTCACCTTCCTTCTGAGAAAATTCAGGATGATGTGTGCAAAAATAATCAACCACTGTCTTATTTTTATAATCCAGCAGAGCAGATAATTCGGGATGACTCATCCGCAACACGCTTTTTTGCTGCTCGGTTTTTGGGTGATGTAACGTACGATACGGCAGATCATTTCTTCTTGGGTCATCATCTTCTCCAATATAAATAACTAGTGTAGAAAGTCTAACCAATGTTCACAATAGAAGCAATTTAAATTATTTTATTCCTATAGAATTTTTAAAAACCAATTAGTGAAGATGACTCATCCTGAAAATTCAGGATGAATCTTTAATTACCAAATGACACAGCGGTTTTTATTTACCATGGGGCTGTCATTTGAAATATTGAACGCTTCTTGAAATTGAGGAATATTTGCCAAACTGCCATTTACCCTGTATTCAGCGGGCGGATGAGGATCCGTAGTTACTTGATTACGTAGCTGTTGTGGACGAATATTTAAAGCCCATACATGTGCTGTTGACAGAAAAAATTGTTGTTCAGGAGTCAAGCCCGCAATTGTAGGCGCATTTTTGTATTCCTTTGAACGCTTAAAAGCTCTATAGGCAAGGGTAATCCCCCCTAAATCGGCAGTAGCTTCCCCTACAACCAATTTTCCTTGTACATGTAAATCACCATCGACAACATACTGGGAATATTGATTGACAATGCATTGGGTTGCTTTTTTGAATTTTTCCAAATCACTGGGAGTCCACCAGTTCTTTAAATTACCATGGCCATCGAATTGGGCCCCTTGATCATCAAATCCATGGGTCATTTCATGTCCCATGACAAACCCAATTGCACCATAGTTTACTGCTGCTGGAGCATTAGAATCAAAAAACGGCGATTGAAGAATGCCTGCTGGAATATTTAAATTGTTCATGGAAGGATCATAATAGGCATTAATAGTTTGTGGTGTCATTACCCACTCAGATCTGTCTATTGGCTTACCAATTTTATTAAGATCCCGATTAATTAAAAACTCATTAGCCCTGATTACATTCAAAACATAAGGTCCGCGGTCAATCTTCAGTTTTGAATAGTCCCACCATTTCGAAGGATATCCAACCCGGTCTTCCATCATATCCAGTTTTTTCAGCGCAGCCTTACGAGTGGCTGGCGTCATCCAGGATAAAGTTTGAATGTCTTCACGCAGAACCGCACGAATATTTTTAAGGATTTCCAATGCTTGTTTTTTGTCTTCAGAGGAAAAATAGCGTTCCACATACATCTTGCCAATAGCAAAGCCTAAGGCACTGTTTTCCGTACGTACAACCCTTTTCCATCGTGGCAATATTTTTTCCGTACCGGTCAGAACGGCTGCCATTTTAAAGTTTTGATCAACAAAAGGTTGTGACAAGAACGAAGCAAAAGCATCGATTAAATGCCAGCGCATATAGGTTTTCCAATCCTGCAGGGAAACACTTTTTAATTGTTTATCCATATCCTTAAAAAAATCAGGCATAGCTAAATTGATGCTTTTAATTTGCGCTTGCCCTATTGCGGAAAAATAGTCAGGCCAGGAAAAATCAGGGGTGACTGTCATGAGTTTAGCTTGATTCATAATATGATAAATCGCATGCGGATCACGTTGGTCTATCTGGGACATAGAAACTTTTGCCATTTGGGTTTCCAATTTCATCACCGTATTGGCTTCCGCTGCTGCTTTATCCGGGGAATCACCCAATAACTCAAACATCTTGGCCACATGATTGACGTAAGCATCACGAATTTGTTTAAACTTCCTATCTTCTTTCAAATAATAATCTCGATCAGGCAATCCTAATCCACCTTGCATGGCTGCACCAATCATCTCTTCGCTGTTTTTAAAATCTTGCATGCTTCCAAAACTAAAAAAAACATCGACTCCGATCTGATGTAAATGCGCAATTTCCCTTTGCAAATCCTTCATATTTTTTAGGCGTTCAATGCGATCAAATTCAGCCTGTAGAGGCTTAATACCTAATTGATTGATACTCTTTTCATCCATCCCGCTATAATAAAAATCACCCACTTTTTGCTCGATGCTTCCCGGTTTGGCATGAGTATTTTGGGATGCATCGATTAACATTTGGTGAATGATATCTTGGACCTTGTCGTTGATAATATTAAAGCTTCCCCAACTTGAATAATCAGGAGGAATAGGATTATTCTTTTGCCAGTTACCATCAGCATAAGCGTAAAAATTCTCGCTTGGTGCAACCTTAGTATCGAGCCAGTTCAGGTGAAGTGCTTGTTCAGCAGGACTCTTTGGTAGTTCAGTACTTACAGAATATATTGAGGAACTGCACAAGAATGCAAAAGTAAAAAGACTAATATTAAGTTTCATACCGCAATGCTCCTTTGCAATCATTTATTGTTAATTCACTAAGAATCTGAATAAAAGTAGCCAGGTGCAGGGAAAAACCCAACCAGGAACACATGAGGTTTAGTTTTCCCGGGTTTCGACTTTAATCTTCACCCAGGCTACATTTTTACACTTCGACAGGATAAAATTCTGTGTGCATATGAGGGAGATATTCTTCAGTGTCAAAATAAGTATATTCCCAGGCGTCTTGTCTTACCATTAATTCGCGTAATAGTCTGTTATTTAGTTCATGGCCTGATTTGTATCCTTCAAATGCTCCGATCAGACTGGAACCTAACAGGTAAAGATCACCGATTGCATCCAATACTTTATGAGAAACAAATTCGGACTCAAAACGAAGTCCATCATCATTTAGAACTCGATAATCATCAACAACTATGGCGTTATCCAAACTTCCGCCTTTGGCTAAATCGCATTCTCTTAATTTTTCATAATCCGAAAGGAATCCAAAGGTGCGTGCTCTGCATACCTCTTTTACATAGGAGGTAGTAGAAAAGTCAAAACTGACAGTTTGTGGCTTATCATTAAACGCAGGATGGTCAAAATCAATGGTAAAGGAAATTTTATATCCATTATATGGATAAAATTGAACAAATTTCCCATTATCTTCCACCCGGATAGGCTTAAGAATACGGATGTATTTTTTGGGTGCATTTTGCTCGCGAATACCCGCTGATTGGATCAGGAAAACAAAAGGCGCAGCGCTACCATCCATAATCGGCAGCTCAGGCGCATTTACATCGATATAGGCATTATCAATACCCAGGCCTGCCAAAGCAGATAGTAAATGTTCTACAGTAGCTATTTTGACTGGTCCATTGTGTAAGGTAGTACACAACATGGTATCGCCAACATTACCGTATGATGCGGGTATTTCTACTACAGGTGAAAGATCTACTCTTCTAAAAACTATGCCTGTATTAACAGGAGCAGGTCTCAAGGTTAACAGCACTTTTTCACCGGAATGCAATCCTACACCAGTTGCCTGGATCACCTTTTTAGGAGTTCTTTGTTTTGTCATTCAGTGCTCACCTTGTTCCTCATAGTATCATTTTTTCTATATTTTTTATTTTGCGCGCAAAACTTCGTGATCGTATCAATATTTTATTATTTAGTCTAATTATTTTTTTAACAAAAGACTTAAATTTCCCTCCATTCATAGAGCAGCGAACGAAGGGGAAAAATCACTTATGCTTCTTCTTGCCGGCGTAAAAAAGCTGGAATATCAAGATAATCTACATCGGGAATACTCTCATTATTTTGTTTCCCGGCAGAAGACATACCTGATTGAGCTTGTTTCCGTACTAGCGCTGGTCTTTCTAATTGCTGATAATCCAAAGAACCATCACTGCGGGTAGTTTCCATCAGACGTGCACGGTGACCATGTTGAGGTTGCATTTGTTGATGACGCTGTCTAGCATCTCCCAAACCAGTCACAATAACGGTGACGCGCATTTCATCCGTCATTTCCGGATCGATTACTGTGCCAACAACGACAGTTGCATCATCAGAAATAAACTCTTTGACTACGTCTCCTACTTCCTCAAATTCACCAATAGACATGTCAAGTCCCGCTGTAATATTGACCAATATTCCGCGAGCCCCTGAAAAATTCACATCTTCAAGTAAAGGAGAAGCAATTGCTGCTTCAGCGGCCTGACGTGCTCTTTGTTCTCCAACAGCACTTCCGGTACCCATCATCGCCATACCCATTTCTGACATTACTGTACGCACATCCGCAAAGTCCACGTTAATCAAGCCTGGGCGGGTAATTAAATCGGATATCCCCTTTACAGCACCCAATAATACGTTGTTCGCAGCTTTGAATGCATTGAGAAGACTAATATTCTTGCCCAGGACACTCAATAATTTATTGTTCGGAATAGTGATTAATGAATCAACATGTTCGGCTAAACGACGGATTCCTTCCTCAGCAGCCAATGCTCGTTGTTTGCCTTCAAACGAGAAAGGTTTTGTTACAACAGCTACTGTCAGGATGCCTAATTCCTTAGCGATTTCTGCAAAAACGGGGGCGGCCCCAGTTCCGGTTCCGCCACCCATTCCTGCCGTAATGAATACCATGTCTGCACCAGTTAAAATTTCGCGAATATGATCTCTATCTTCTTCTGCTGCTTCACGACCTATTTGTGGGTTTGCGCCGGCACCTAAACCTTTAGTCAGTTCATCACCCAGTTGAATATGTATTTTTGCATTTGAGCCTCTCAATGCTTGAGCATCGGTATTAGCACAAATGAACTCAACTCCGTCAATATTCTCAGCAACCATATGCTCGACCGCATTACCGCCGCCACCACCGACACCAACTACTTTAATCACTGCATTATTACTATGGTGTTGGCCTTCCATTAATTCAAACATAACCGCTCCCCTCACATGTTTATTCTTTTAAAACTGGCAGTAAAAATAAGAGAACTTGTAGCCAGTTTTTTATTTAATTGTTATTTGTAACCTAAAAATTACCCTGAAACCATTCTTTCATACGTGCCCACAAACCCTGGGTGGTATCATTCATTTTAGGAACATTGTAGTTTGATTCATATTGTTGTTGGTAACCTTGCAACAACAAACCTACGCCCGTAGCAAATGACGGATTTTCAGTTGCTTCAGCCAATCCGGAAACATAATGAGCACACCCTTTCCTTACCGGCATTTCAAAACAAAGCTCGGCAAGTTCAATACCTCCCCGGACATTGGCAGCTCCGCCAGTTAAAACAATGCCGGCAGCCATTCGGTCTTCAAAACCGCTACGTCGTAATTCGTTGCGTACTAAAGTAAATAACTCTTCATAACGTGCTGCAACCACATCAGATAAGGCTTTGGCTGATATTTTCCTGCCGGGCCTGTCATTGACGCTTGCCACTTCCAGCATCAAATCTGAGTCCGCCAATTCAGTCAATGCACATGCATGATTCAGTTTGATAGATTCTGCTGCTTTTGTAGGCGTACGCAATGCCATGGCGATATCGTTGGTTACTTGATCCCCTGCAATAGGAATTACCGCTGTGTGTTGAATCGCTCCCTCGCAAAAGATTGCAATATCGGTAGTACCTCCACCAATATCGATCAAGCAAACCCCAAGATCTTTTTCATCTTCAGTCAAAACAGCATGGCTTGAAGCCAATTGTTCTAGAATAATATCATTTACTTCCAGACCGCAACGACGTACGCATTTCACTATATTTTGGGCAGCGCTTACTGATCCCGTAACGATATGCACACGAGATTCCAGTCTTACGCCTGCCATACCTATAGGTTCGCGAATACTGCCCTGGTGGTCAATAATAAATTCCTGGGGCAAAACATGAAGAATTTTTTGATCTGCAGGTATTGCTACTGCTTTGGCTGCATCGATTACACGCTCTACGTCCGCTTGGGATACTTCTTTATCACGGATGGCAACAATTCCATGGGAATTTAAACTACGGATATGGCTACCGGCAATTCCTGCATAAACAGTCCTCACCTCACACCCAGCCATAAGTTCTGCTTCTTGAACTGCACGCTGGATAGAATTTACAGTAGCTTCTATATCAACCACAACACCACGTTTCAGACCACGAGAGGGATGACGACCTATACCGATGATTTCTATTGCACCATCTGCTGTCACTTCTCCAATTAATGCGATAACTTTTGAAGTTCCAATATCCAAGCCAGTGATAATATCTTTTTCTATTTTTTTTGCCATTATCGTTCCGTTTGTTGTTTCCACTGTACCGCCATACCACGTGGATAACGCAGGTCCACGCTTGACAATTGCTCAATTTTTTCGGCAAACACTGCAGGATATGCTTTACAAAAACGCAGCAATCGATCCTCTAACTCTTTCTTTCCTAAATATATTTTTATATCATTACCTAAAAGCAATACCCAGGATTGGTTTGCCCTTAAATGCAGTCCAGTGGCGTTTACGCCATACATTGATGATATCTTACTCAATTTTTCGTAAACTTGTAAGACTTCTGCTTGTTGAGATGCGGGTCCTTTTAATCGGGGTAGATTTAAACCCTCAGGTATGCCACCTTCATTAAATAGTCTCCCATCCTCTGTCATTAATGCATTATTCCAGACTGCAGCAGGTTTTTTTTCAACAAGCCTTATTTTCAAAGTATCAGGCCAAACACGCTCGACAGTTGCTGTATCAATCCAGTTCATTTCACTTAAATCTTTTTGTAGTCCCCTAACTGATAAAGTAAAAAAGCTGTCACTTAAATATTTTGCCAATACTCCTTCCAATTCTTTATGTGTTACATGTTCGTAATTCGCAGCGACCTTGATTGTAGTAATTGGAAACCGCTGCGGATCTGATACATAATAATAGCCTAATCGGCATGTCAAGAATATAGCACTTAAACTTAATACCAATAACCAACAGATATATCGAAAATTTCCTGAGTCAATATCCCTATTTTTATTCATGGCTTTCACAGATAGTTGGTTACTAAGTGTTGGCGACAATGCTGATGCACCATGGCAATCCGAATTAATTCATCTAATAATTCGGGATAAGGCAGACCGCTTGCCTCCCATAGTTTGGGATACATGCTAATCGAGGTAAAACCAGGTAAGGTGTTTATCTCGTTAAAATATATAGTTTCAGTTTTGTCATTTACAAAAAAATCTACACGCGCCATACCCTTACATTTTAACCGGATAAAGATATCCGCAGCCGCCTTCTTTAATTGCTCATACAACGACTGACTCAGAGCAGCAGGTATAATTAAATCCGTTTGCCCGCTCTCCAAATATTTCGCTGAATAAGAATAAAAACCATCCGGATGATTAACTCGTATTTCCCCAGCGATACTGACTCTTGGCTCTCCTGAGGGGATAAGAGCTTCCAGAACTGACAATTCAATTTCCCGGCCAGAAATAAATGATTCAACTAAAATTTCTTCATCGTAACGTAAGGCATCATCTACAGCGACTATCAATTCCGCCATATTTTTTGCTTTATGTATGCCTACACTGGAGCCCATTGCACAGGGTTTGACAAATACAGGCCAGCCAAACTCTTCTGCAACCTGCTGGCAAAAGTGTTGCCTCTCAGAAGCTGAGCTGTGCCAGGACAAAAGTTTGTAATTTGCTGATTTTAACCCATTGATACAGACTATGCGTCTTGCCATATCTTTATCCATGCCAATGGATGAAGACAGTACATCACAGCCAACATAGGCTACACCAGATAGTTCAAGCATGCCTTGCAAGCAACCATCCTCATATAACGGTCCGTGTACTACAGGAAAAACAATATCGGCATCAACAGATAAACGACCGTTAATAAATAAACCAGCTAATGGCTTTGAGCGTTCAGTTACAACGGGCAGTCTCTCTTTACAAGCAAGTAAATCCTGATACTCATGAAGATGAAATAATCCTTCTTTATCCATCGCTACAGGAATAATATTGTATTTTCCAGCATCTAAATGGGCAAGTACAGATGCAGCTGAGATCAATGAGATTTCGTGCTCGCCAGATTTTCCACCATAAAGAAGAACCAGATTGAGTAGTTTGGACATTAAAGGTCTCCGATTATATGAACTTCGCGCATCAACTCAATCGTTGTCTGCTCACGAACTTTAGTTTGTACCAAATGTATCAATGCCTCAATGTCAGCTGCAGTTGCTGAGCCTTGATGATTGATAATAAAATTTGCATGTTTTTGAGAAACCATGGCGCCACCAATATTGAACCCTTTTAATCCGCAGGATTCAATAAGCCGAGCTGCAAAATTACCCAAGGGATTTCGAAACACTGACCCGCAATTGTACTCATTAGTTGGTTGGGTATTGGCCCGGTGCTCCAGCAATTCCTTTATAACCTGCAATGAAGTTTCCTTCTTTCCAGGATTTAGCCTGAATGTGGCAGAAATAAACCATTCATCAGGAGGGCCTGAAACATGGCGATAAGCCACTTCATATTCTTCAGGCTTGCGAGTTGTTATCTCGCCCTTGCGGTTCATGGTTTGCACTTCGCTTACGAATTGCCAGGTTTCACCCCCGTGACAGCCGGCATTCATTCGCAAAGCCCCGCCCATAGTGCCAGGAATTCCAGCCCAAAACTCTCCTCCGGCTAAATCATTGCGCGCACAAAAACGCGCCATGCTCGCACAAGATACCCCAGCTTCAACTTTCACAGTCTGCGCATCTAAAAGAGAAATTTCTTTCAAACATCCTTGGGTAAGGATCACTGTACCTGAAAATCCACCGTCACGGATTAAAGAGTTAGAACCTAATCCGAGCCACAATAAAGGCTCTGTTTCAGGAAGTTTATGAAGAAATGAAGCCAAATCAGCAGTATTTTTCGGCTTATAAAGCTTGGCTGCAGGCCCTCCAACACGCCAGGTGGTATATTCAGCCAAGGGTTCATTATAAAGCAAAGTGCCCTGAAATTTATTATCAAGGCTGTAATCATTCTCAGTTGGACTCATGTTGCTCTCACTATTCTTTCATCAAGTTCACAGCAATTTGACCAATACTTCCAGCACCTTGCATCAAAATCACATCGCCATCTTTAATCAGCTGGTTGAGCATTGATTTAAGCGATTGTTCATTCACAAGAGTTACTTTTTTATCTTTGCCTCTAATTTTTTGAGCCAAACTCTCGCTTGTTATCCCTGGAATTTCCGGTTCCCCCGCCGAGTAGATATCAAATAAGAATAATTCGTCAGCAAGGCTTAATACATCGACAAATTGTTCCTGCAAAGATTGAGTTCTTGTATAGCGATGGGGTTGGAACACATGTACGAGCCGTTTATTTGGCCAGACATGTCGAAATGCATCTATAGTGGATAAAATTTCCTGGGGATGATGGCCATAATCGTCAACGATAAGAGCGGAACCATGTTCAAATCTCTTCTCGCCTAACATTTGGAAACGACGGCCAACTCCTTGGAATTTTGCTAAAGCACGTATAATGGAAGCATCATCGACTCCCAATTGGGTAGCAATCGCAATAGCAGCCAAAGCATTTAATACATTATGGCGGCCCGGATATTGGAATTGGATTTTTAATGCCGTGTAAGGTACCGGGCGTACTACAGTAAATTCACTTAGCAATTCATTTTGAGTCCAGTTAATTGCACGGTAATGAGCTTCTTCGGCAAATCCATAAGTCAGCGTCGGCCGTTCAAGAGCTGGGAGAATTTTTCGTACTTCTGAATCATCAATACATACCACTGCCAATCCGTAAAAAGGCAAATGATGTAAAAACTCAAGAAATGTGGTTCTTAATTTTTCAAAATTATTCTCATAGTTATCCATATGATCTGCATCAATATTGGTTACTATGGCCATCATGGGTTTTAAAAATAAAAATGAAGCATCACTTTCATCAGCCTCAACAACAAAATAAGGAGATTGACCAAGTTGAGCATTGACTCCCAGGCTATTTAATTTTCCACCGATTACAAAACTTGGGTCTAGACCCCCTTCAGCCAGGAGACTGCTTACAAGACTTGTGGTTGTCGTTTTACCGTGAGTACCGGCTACGGCAATCCCATGTCGAAAACGCATCAGTTCCGCAAGCATCGCAGCTCGTGGGATTACCGGAATCATTTGTTCGCGCGCAGCTACGATTTCCGGATTATTCATGCCCACAGCAGAGGAACGAACTACCACATCAGCACCTTTTATATGTTCTGCTTTATGCCCCATATAAACCGGAATGCCTAAAGATTTTAATCTTTGTACCGTACTGCCTTCACCCAGATCAGAACCTGTAATGCGATATCCTTGGTAATGCAGTACCTCGGCGATACCACACATCCCCACTCCACCTATGCCAACAAAATGTATTTGTTCTACACACCCCATCCTTGAAGATATAAATTGTCCTGAATTAGCCACACCCCCCCCTTATGCTGACAATGGCCCTAACCCCAAAGCTTGCCAACGATTTTCATGATCAATGCGCAATAATAGCGCAATTACCACACAATTGATAACCATACTTGCACCGCCATAACTCATTAATGGGAGAGTGAGTCCTTTTGTCGGTAACAATCCCGAGTTAACTCCCATATTAATGGCGGCTTGCAGCCCTAACCAAAAAGTTAAACCATAAGCAGTATACGAAGCAAATAATCGTTCCTGGGTATGAGCATTATAGGCAATAGTCAACCCCCTGATTACCAGGATACTGTATAACAACATGACCATTAAAATACCTACCAAGCCCAACTCTTCTGCTAAAACCGCAAATAAAAAATCAGTATGTGCTTCGGGTAAATACAATAATTTTTGAATACTTTCTCCCAAACCAGCACCAAACCATCCTCCTCGGCCAAATGCAATTAAGG
Source organism: Fluoribacter dumoffii NY 23 (assembly GCF_000236165.1). Taxonomy (NCBI): domain Bacteria; kingdom Pseudomonadati; phylum Pseudomonadota; class Gammaproteobacteria; order Legionellales; family Legionellaceae; genus Fluoribacter; species Fluoribacter dumoffii. The sequence goes on from NZ_CM001373.1 coordinate 2,844,993, forward strand.
ACTGTGTCAGTTGATAACCACTATTATACTGATCTGCCCAGGGATCTAAAAAGGCAGTTAAACGGGCTACGCGGTATGGAGAAGAAACCGCCAAAAAAGCCAAAGCTGCCATGACTCCGAACATCAAGCCGATATAATAGCGTAATTTCACACCCGCTAAAAATAACATGGCCATCACTGTACCCGAAATCACAACGGTTGCCCCAAAGTCTGGCTCCAGTAATAATAAAAAGGAAACTACTGCCAAAATAACCATCGGTTTAATAAAGCCCAGGATGCTGTTGCTCACTGCTTTTTGTTGACGGACCAAATATCCTGAGAGATAAAAAATCATCGTGAGCTTGGCAAGTTCGGATACTTGAATCCCTATGGGCCCAAAGGATAACCATCGCCGACTGCCATTGACTGAGCGTCCTATTCCCGGAATCAGTACAATAAGTAACATGAACAAACAAATTAACAGCATGGGCATACTAATACGTTCCCAAACACTGCTATCGGTTCTAATCACGACAAGGGCAATCATTAAACCCGCAAATAAATAACAGGCCTGGCGAATTAAAAAATGAAATGGCTGATGAAAATATTTGGTAGATATCATGACCGAACTAGAGGCCACCATCATCAGACCAATTATTAACAAAGCAATGACCACGCTAATCAGCCATTTATCATAAAGTGAAATAGGCCTGCTTACAGGTTTTCCCCTTTGATTCACATGTCTAGGCCGCATTGGTTACAACCCGCTCACTAAAGAAGCAAACGATTCACCGCGATGATTAAAATCGCGAAACATATCCAGGCTGGCGCATGCGGGAGACAGTAATACCACATCTCCGGGTTTTGCCTGCGATTTGGCGATAGAAACCGCACTATCCAAAGAGGACGCACGTGTTATAGGTACTACGTTAGATAGAGCAGTCTCTATCTTGTCTGCATCTTCGCCAATTAAAATAATTGATCTTACATACTCAGCGATTGGTTGGGACAGTTCGCTAAAATCGGCACCTTTTCCTTGTCCGCCGGCAATAAGTACAATCTTTCCTTGCATAGAACCTCCTATTCCATTAATAGCAGAAATGGTTGCACCAATATTCGTTCCTTTCGAATCATTAATCCAATCAACTCCATCAAGAGTTCGCACCCATTGACAACGATGCGGCAATCCAGTAAATGAAGTCAATACATTCTTAATGTGTTGATGTGAAATCCCTGCCGCATCCACTAATGCAGAAGCAGCAAGCGCGTTTAACCAATTATGAACTCCTTTGATCAATACAGAATCAACGGGCAAAATGCAAGCGTCGCCCTTTGCCAAATAGATTTTATCTTCCTGGGTGATTAATCCCCAATTGTTTCCTGCAGGGACATCAGCGCCAAAAGAAATAGAATCAACCTCTGTAGTTGGAATTGTATCCGCATCCTCACGGTTAAACAGGGCCACTTGTGCTTGATGGTATATGCGTTGTTTGGCTTGGATATAAGCCTCCATTGTATGGTGCCTGTCCAAATGGTCTGGAGATACATTCAGGATAGTCGCAGCGATTGGAGCCAACGAGTAAGTTAAATCCAATTGAAAGCTGGATAGCTCCAATACCCATAGGTCATACTGATGTCCATCATAGAGCATATCGAGAACGGGTGTTCCTATATTTCCGGCTACAGCAACCTTAAATCCCGCAGCCTTCGCCATTTCCCCGACTAAAGTAGTAACGGTTGATTTTCCGTTGGTTCCCGTAATTGCAATTACCGGGGCATGAATTTCTCGGGCCAGGCACTCGATATCACCGTATATGTCGATGCCCATTTGCTTGGCTTTTAGCAAGAAAGGGGTATCCAGGGGCAATCCCGGGCTTGCAATAATATCCGAAAGCTTGGCCAATACCTCTTCAGGGATATGCTGTGTATAAACAGATACCCCCGGGAATTCTTTGGTAAATTCAGTAATGCCTGGGGCTTGGGCACGGGTATCAAAAGCAATAAAGGGTTTATTGTTCCTGCGTAAATATCGCGCTATCGATACTCCCGTTTTACCCAAACCTGCAACTAAATACAAAGGAGGATTCATGGCTGTACCCTTTTTATCGAAGTTTTAAAGTAGCTAATCCGCATAATACAAACACAACGGTAATAATCCAAAATCTGACAATTATTTTAGGCTCCGACCAGCCCTTTAATTCAAAATGGTGATGCAATGGAGCCATTCTGAATAAGCGTTTTCCATGGGTGTATTTAAAGTAACCTACTTGTAAAATAACAGAAATTGTTTCAATAACAAATAAACCACCCATCATTAATAAAACCAATTCCTCTCGGATAACTACGGCAACAATTCCCAAAGCAGCCCCTAAGGCTAAAGAACCTACATCACCCATAAATACTTGTGCGGGATAGGTATTGTACCAAAGAAAGCCCAGTCCTGCGCCCACAATTGAGGAGCAAAAAATCGTTAACTCACCTGTATTGGGAACATAGGGGATACCCAAGTAAGGTGCATAGACGGCATTACCGGAGGCGTAAGTAAAAATTCCCAGGGCTCCAGCAACCATAACTATAGGCATAATAGCCAGGCCATCCAGACCGTCAGTCAAATTTACTGCGTTAGAACTTCCTACAATAACAAAATACCCTAAAATGGGAAAAAGAATACCTAGTCCTATAGTGAGCGATTTAAAAAAAGGTACGGTCAACTGGGTATGAACCGGTAAAGTGGCATGCATGTATAAATAAATCACAGCAATAAGGGCAATGATTGATTGCCAAAAATACTTCCAGCGGGCTGGGAGCCCTTTACTGTTTTTTAAAACCAGTTTGCGATAATCGTCTACCCAACCTACTACTCCGTTTGCAAGGGTTACCAGCAGGACGAGCCACAAACTGGACTGTTGTAAATCACCCCAAAGTAAGCAACTTACGGTAATTGCTAACAAGATTAAGACTCCTCCCATAGTTGGAGTCCCTGCTTTAGATAAATGGGTTTGAGGACCGTCATCCCTTACCATCTGACCTATCTGCAAACCACGTAACCAGCGAATCATCAGGGGACCACAAACTAATCCAACGATAAGAGCGGTCAAGGCAGCCAGAATGGATCTAAAAGTCAGGTATTGAAAAACTCTTAACGCATGATACTGTCCTTGGAATAGCTGCGTTAGCCAGTAGAGCATAATTGTTCCTCTTGTTAACCCCAATCATGGGTTTGTGTTAAGTAACGCCCACAGGATAATGGGCCAAAAAGTGGCCAAGCATACCATAAACCTAAATACCATACAGCATCATATAAAAAAAATTATTGGGTTCTTAAATGCAAATATTTATTATCGCGCAGGCCAGGATCATTCGTTCCCTTTTAACCCTATATCAGTTGATGCACAACTTTTTCCATTGCACTGGAACGGGAGCCTTTTACCAACACCACGGTGTTGGGCGACAACTTGTCTACCAGACTTTTTATCAGTTGGTCCTGGTTACCAAAATGCTCACCGCCAACACCAAATGATTCAGCAGCCAATTTGCTGTTAGAGCCACAGCTGAGTAACCGGTTTATACCCAGCCGACGTGCCGCCAACCCGACTTCCTGATGGTGTTGCGTTGCCCAGGTACCCAACTCGCCCATATCCCCGAAAACAAAAATCTTTTCTCCTGGCCGCTCTGACAATACTTCCAGGGCAGCTAAAACAGAGCGCAAATTTGCATTATAAGTATCATCGATTATGATGGATTGATTTTTTCCTTTAAGAACAGTCAAGCGTCCTTTTACACCGCCAAATCGGTTTAATCCCTGTTGGATATCTTTTATGGAAATTCCTACTGCGTGGCAACAGGCTGCAGCAGCCAGGGCATTACGAACATTGTGCAGACCGGGAACTTGTAAGTGAATATCCGCTTGTCCCTTAGGAACGATTAAAGAAAACTGTCCGCAACCTAATTCGTCCAATTGCACATCCTGTGCATATATATCAGCCATGTGGTCCAGAGAAAAACGAAGAACTTTTTTGTTAATAAGTAACTCGTCCCAAAAATGGGCATAAGCATCATCATCATTTACCACGGCAACGCCCGCAAGTGACAGGCCTTGGTGGATTTCTCCCTTGGCACGAGCAACCCCATCAATAGAACCAAAACCTTCCACGTGAGCTGGGGCAATGTTATTAATTAAGGTGACATCCGGATGAACAATTGCGACGGTATGTGCGATTTCACCGGGATGGTTTGCGCCAAGCTCAAAAACTGCATAACGATGTTGATTGTTCAGCTGTAAAACACTTAGTGGCGCGCCAATATGATTATTCAGGTTGCCTCGAGTAGCATGGGAGGGGGAAGGTAAAATAGAAGCTATCATTTCCTTGGTTGTAGTTTTTCCATTGGATCCAGTCAGCGCAATAACAGGACAATGAATATCCTGCCGGTGTGCAGCTGCAATCTTAGCCAAGGCCTGGATGGGATCCGGAACAACAAACTGAGGTATGCTTACTCCTTCTATTGTATGATTTACTACCGCGGCTATTGCGCCCCTTGTTTCCGCTTCCTTAATAAACTCATGCCCGTCAAAGCGCTCACCCCGGATGGCAACAAATAAATTTCCCGGTTCCAGTTCACGGCTATCGGTACAAACACCGGTGAGTTCAGTATTGAGGTGACAAGGTTGGGCAAGTAATGCAGCAACAGTATTTAGGTTCATAGTATTAAGACTTGGCTAAAAGTCTAGTGTACTAACACTTGAGTATAGAGTTCAAGGGGGGGGTCGCAGTAAAATTTTCACCCGGTGCAGCTCAGCTGAGCAGGGAAATTCATCTATCCAAGCCCGCTGGTGCACCAGCCTGATTGAAACCTTTAAACTGAAACAGCAGCAGATTCTAGATGAGACTGATTTATTTGCAACAGGCGGTGATAACGTGCAATACGTTCTTCAGTTAATGGTTTTCGCTGATCATCAAGCAAATGCGCATCCAGGCCCTCACTTAATTGTCGCGCTGTTTCCAACATTACAGCAAAGCGTTCTACATCAATCCCGGGATTTTTTGAAGAATGCATGTACAAACAAAGGCCACGTACACTAAAAGCTCCGATGTTTTGTAAATCAAAGACCCCGGTAGCTGTAGCAGCTGCCAGGCTACACAACACTGGTCCTTGGCCGTTGGGAAATTGATGGCGATGAAATAAATGCCCCTCACCAAAACGTAAACCAGCCGCCAGAACCGTTTGTAATAATTCATAACCTGCAAATTGTCTGTTCTCTTTTGCAAGTAAAAACATCATTAAAGTAGACGGAGTGTCCGCTTTTGGTGAAACCTCAGCTTCTATTTTGGGAACAGGTTTCGGTTCAACTTCTATCTTTAACTTTATTTGTTCTTCCTCATCTAAGGGCATAAGCCGAGGCGGCGCAGTCTTTGCCGTAGTCTTTTTAACCTGCAGCTCTTCATCCGCTTCTATTTTGGACTCGCGGATATTAATTTTACGTACAGCAATAATGTCATCATTATAATTTTGTGTGTTATCAGCACTCCTATCTGAGGTTCCCAGACTGGGTTGATAACGCTCCGGATTTAAGCTCTGCCGTCGAGCTTTCATTAAGCGCCCAATTGCTGCAATAACGCCTATTAACAACAGGACATTAAGAATTAAGCTCCAATTTGCCTGCATCATTTACTCCATAGCCAAAGCTTGTGTTACATCAACTGCAACCAGGCGAGATACTCCAGGTTCACGCATAGTTACCCCAATTAAATGATCTGCCAATTCCATTGTAACTTTATTATGTGTAATAAAGAGAAATTGTACGAATTGTGACATCTCTTTCACCAAAGCGCAAAAGCGCCCCACATTTACATCATCTAAAGGTGCATCCACTTCATCCAGCATACAAAATGGCGAAGGGTTTAACTGAAAAATTGCAAAAACCAATGCTACTGCAGTCATTGCCTTCTCACCCCCAGACAACAAATGAATGGTACTATTGCGTTTTCCAGGAGGTTGTGCCATTACTACAATACCAGCTTCCAGCAGATTATCACAAGTCAATTCGAGCTGCGCTCTCCCACCTCCAAAGAGGCGGGGGAAAAGTGACTTAAAGGACGAATTAACCTCGTTAAAAGTATTTTCCAGGCGTGAACGAGTTTCCTTATCCATTTTTTCAATGGCAGTTTCCAGAGTAGTCAATGCTTGACATAGGTCATTATATTGCTCATCCAAATAAATCTTTCGTTGTTGCTCTGTGGTAAATTCTTCAATCGCAGCAAGGTTTATAGCACCCAAACGTTTGATTTTTTCAGAAAGAGAGATTAATTCATCTTCACGTATTGCCTGAGTAACACCTGGGGGTATTTGTTCTAGTAATGTCTTTGCTTGTAAGCCCAACTCGTCAAGAGACTCTTGTACCGAACTGGCTCGGACTGCTAAAGCCTGTTCTTCCATTCGTGTCTTGCTAATTTGTTCCTGGATACGTCTTACTTCAAAATCACAGTTTAAAATATTTTTCTCGCACTCTTCAAGCTCCATTTTTAGTTGGGACAATTGTTCCCTGCTTAAAGTGAGCTGTGATTCTACCTCAGCATGTTTTTGTAATTGGAGCACCAGTTGCTCTTTGAGCCCTTCTCCAGGCTCTTCTGTTTGCAAGCAAAGCATTGCCAGATGTTCCAGACGATCCTGTAAAACATTTAAATGTTCCTCATCCCGCTGAATTCGTTCATTGAGTTGCTGTATCTTGTTTTTTTCTCTATCGTATTCGAGTTCAGCATGGTGCAATACTACGCGGGCTTCTTCCTTGTGATTATTTTTTGCAGCCAAATTGGCTAATGCGTTTTGTTTTTCCAGCAGACAATGCTCAAGTTGTTGTTCATGGTCTTGGCATTGCCCTTCCAAAGTAAGCAATCTTTCTTTTAAGGTACACTGTTCCGCAACGGTTTCTTCCAGAACCAGTTTTAATTCATCACATTCCATTGCCAATGCACTTGCTTTATGTTCGGTCTGCGCAATAGCTTGTTCATTAGCACTTAAAGCCATACTATTTGTTCTTAAGGCTTCATTACTGGCATTTACATTCAACTGCTGTAATTCAATATCTTTCAAGCCTTTTTGCAACTGCTGGTGCGTGTGGTCGCGTTTACCCCTCAGGTCATCAATTTTCTGTTGTAACTCCTGAACAACAACCGCAAGTTCGATAATTTTTTGTTGCCGCGCCAATAATCCCAGTTCATCCTGGGTTTCAAGAGTAACAAATTTCACCCATCCTTTACCTAACCAAAATCCATCGGGCGTGATAATCGACTCATGCTCAGCCAAACCGGGCAACCAACTTAATGCTTCATCAAAATGTTCTGCGGTATAGATATTTTCTAATGGATAAGCATTTGCCGGAATATCTCCTTTTATTTTATCAATAAGGCGTGGGTAGGAAGCAGGTTTAAATTCAACTTTTCTGAGGGTAACGACACTCTCGCCTTGTCGTTCACAAATAGGGCGTTGTGGCCATAACTCCTCGAAGGTTTCCAAAACATAGGCATGCAATGCTTCATTAAGCACCCGTTCACAAGCAAATTGCCATTGGGCCTCAACCTGTAAAATATCCATCAACCGAGGTTTCTCTGACCATTCCTTTATGGCATTTTTACTGCTTTGCATCCCTTGGCGGGCTGCGCGCTGTGCTGCTGCCAACGCTGCGTACTCACTGTTGGCGGAGTGAAAATCATCTTGTAACCCATGTAACTGTGCCTCAATATTTTGTAACCTTAGGCGCAATTGCTCTGTGTTGTCCTGACACTGTTTAAGTTGCAAGGCATCGAACTCTTGATCGGCGATTAATTTGACTCGCTGCTCTTCCAGTTTTTTTTGATTTTGTTGTAAATCGGCAATGGATAGAGTTTCTTGCTCTAATTGCAGCTTTTCCAATCTTAAAAGGGTCTGTTGATATTTTTCTTCCAAATGCTGAGCATTAACCTGGGTGACCTGAAACTCTCTTTGCAGGTTATTCGTTTGAGTTTGCACCTCTTGCCAGCGAAGATCCCATTCTGTTTGCTGTTTTTGAGTATCTTGCCAATCGGCTTCCAGTTCTTTGAATTCATTCCTCAATTGCGCGAGTTTTTCTTCTAAATCCTTTGTATTCTGCTGACAATGGAGCAACTCTTCTTTATCGCTTTTAAGTCGTTCTTCTGCAATCTGCCAATCCTCTTGCATCTGCTGCTGATCATGTTCCAAACGTTTCTTTTCACGGGTCTGTTGCTGGATTGTTTCTTCCAAACGCGCAATTTCGGTGCCTAATTGATAGAAATTTGCCTGAATTTGCTGAGTTTGTTCCTCTACATCATGCAGGGTTTCATTTAATTCGATGCGTTCTTTATTTGCTTTAGCCAGGGCACTTTGTTGTTGTTCATAATTAACAGCAAGTTCTTGTATTTGCTGTTGTTTTACTTCCTGTTGAACAACAAAATCTTGCCATTTAAGGGCCAAAATTTCTGCTCGACATAATTGTTCTTCTTCTTTGAGAATCAGATAGCGTTCAGCCGCCTTCGCTTGACGTTCTAAACGTTGTAATTGTTTGTCCAGCTCATCCCGAATGTCAGCAACCCGGGTTAGGTTTTCACGGGTATGATCGATGCGTTGTAAGGTTTCACGGCGTCGTTCTTTGTATTTGGAAACCCCTGCTGCTTCTTCAAGATAAACCCTTAGATCTTCAGGTCTTGCTTCAATCAGTTGAGAAATAGTCCCTTGACCAATAATTGAATAACCACGAGCACCTGCACCAGTGCCCAGAAAAATATCAGTGATATCTTTACGTCGACAACGGCTGCCATTCAAATAATAAGAGGAATCCCCATCCCGGGTAACTACCCTCTTGACGGCGATTTCCCCATAACTGGCGAAAGGTCCCGTGAGACGTCCCAAACTGTTATCAAAAACCAACTCCACGGAAGCCTGTCCTACAGATTTACGATTGGAAGACCCATTAAAAATAACATCGGTCATGGATTCACCACGCAAATTCCTTGCAGAACTTTCCCCCATAACCCAACGAACGGCATCGATAATGTTCGATTTCCCACAACCATTAGGGCCCACAACTGCCACCAACTGGCTTGGAAAATGAACTATGGTCGGATCCACAAAAGATTTAAAACCGGCTAATTTTAATTGCTTCAAATGCATAATAGGGCAATTTTAAACAAAATAAGCACGCATTATAACTGAGGATGAGCAGGCTATCTACAGACCCTTTTCCAATCTAACGTCCTCTGCTCGCGGCCAACTGGTTTGACAAACAAATGAACAAGGATATAATTCCCCGGTCTAATTGAAAATGGATGGATAATGAAGCTTTTATTTAATAAGTCGCTCAGCGTAATTACATTCAGTTTTGCATTCCTCTTTGCAAATCCAATCTTTTCTGCTCCACCCAACCTCACTTTAATAAAAAATGAACTTAAAAATTACCATGACTCTGGCCTTTACCAAAAAGAGTTAGCCCAAATAATTACCAAGGCACAGAAATATATTGATCAACAGGCCGAATTAAATAAAAAAGAAAAAACACACAAAAAGCTGGCTGTGGTTCTGGATATTGATGAAACCAGTTTATCGAATTACAAGTACATGATCGCAAGGGATTTTGGTGGAAACCACAAGCAATTTCATAAAGACATTATGGCGGCCGATGCTCCACCAATTAAACCCATGCTTAACTTATATCGAGATGCCCGTCAGCATGGAGTTAAAGTTTTTTTTGTCACTGGAAGAAATGAATCGGAACGCAAGGCAACAGAAAAAAATTTACATCAAGCCGGATATAGTGGCTGGTCAGGCCTCTACTTGCGCCCAATTAATTACTCCTCCAAATCGATTATTCCGTTTAAATCTAACACCCGAAAAGCAATTACGGAAAAAGGCTATACCATTGTAGCCTCGATAGGAGATCAATACAGTGATCTCAAAGGAGGATATGCTCAAAAAGTATTTAAACTACCCAACCCCTTTTATTATCTACCTTAAGCTTGTTATGGTCCATTAGGGGCATTTTCATATGTTTCCTGAAGGACCAGGCCCTCTAAAATAAGCGACATCAGCAAACGAATTTGTGGTTCATACATTTTGCGCTCATACCCTCCTTCAAGCCCCCAATATACTTTTTTAATCACACTTTTATTTTCTTCATACAATCTGAATAAGCTTTCATAGAAATAGGTCAAATCACTTGCATTAAAGCGTGTTTTTCGCGCTTCAGCCGCCCCCATAAATTCCCCATCAACGTATTTACCACAATATGCAGTTTCCTCTTCGTGAGAATCCCATCCCGTAGGTAAATATAACGCTATTGGCTGATTATGGATTTTTGCCGCTTCAATTGCCTGTTCGATTTTTTCGATTATAAAAACCAAGGCCGGGTGAACCAAACCTCGTTTACGGGTCAGCAGACTCAGATCGACTGCAAAGTACTCTAATTTGTTGAGCTCCCATGATTGAATTTTTTGCCCAATATCTTTTCCCTCTTTTTTAAATTCTCTGTTAATAAAGGCAGTGCCTTGCCAGGGATAAACTCTTGAATCAAAAACATCTAAATGACATACATCAATATCAGCAGCTGAATTGATTAAAACATCGCATAAGCCATTGTCTCGGTTGACATCCGTCCCCACAATGATATGTTTCATGGGTTTATCGGCTGAATCTTCCTGGTATTTTATTAAAATAGCTGTCTTGTTTAAAATGCAAAACCCACTCCCACCGCCACTAAATGCATGATGCGAAGGCAAACCAAAAGAAAAATGTATCCTGCCTGAGTGAAATAGCGTCATGGAGATATCTTTAATTAATACTTCGAATGTACCTGGAGTAACAAGAACATCCGGCGCTATTTGCTTCCACCCCCTTTGTCCTGCTTGCATGCAGTAAATAATAATTTTTTGCAAGTATTCTTTTGTATGTACTGCCAGTAATGCCTGCAGAATTACATCTTTTTCAGGGATGCGATCGAATAGAATCAATGTTCCCTCTGCATCACCTTTTTCCATCTCAGCAAACAGTTGTTTCCAGCATTTTGGCAATTGCACAGAGTCTGTATTAAAAACAAGCAATGAAGAATTTGTTGCGTGCACATCACCAATTACCTGCGTCATATGGGTTAACCGTTTATACTGGTCTTCATCAGCGCCTGCCGGCATTCCATGCATTTGGGCTATATCTTTAGGGGAGGGAATTTGAATACAGCATTCCTGATTTTTTGTAGAGGAAACCTTCTGTTTAAAGAAATTCTTTTGCCTCATTTTCATTTCCCTGGATAAGTAAAAGAATAGGAGTTTTGCCAAATATCAAAAATCCAACCTGTCTGACTAGAGTATAGAGTATGGATTAATGATGCAATGCAAAGAAGACTAAATAAACTATAGATGCCCCCAAGGCAAAGAGATACAATGAAGCAGTTCTAAGTTTTGAGTACAGGGGTCATGAGTACCGAAAGCGCGTTGAAGTCCTATTTTTTTCCGGTTATTTTAATTACATCCATTTTATTGGGAGGTTTTACTGGAGTCTTTTTGGGACCAATTACCCCCTATTTAAGACCTTTTGGGGAGATTTTTCTCAACCTGATTTTTACTGCGATTGTTCCCTTGATTTTTTTTAGTATTACTTCTGCTGTAGCACGAGTAGGTTCCTTGGGTAAATTTGGTAAAATTGCTTTCTATATGGCCATTATTTTTCTGTTTACTGGAGTCGTCGCCGCAGTTTACGCTCTTTTTATTGTCAGACTCTTTCCTCCTGCCCAAGGGGTTATTTTACCGCTTCATGGCCCAGAAAAAACTTCCGCCTTGAATGTCTTTAATCAAATTGCAGAAATTTTTACAGTTCCCGAATTTAGCCAGCTTCTTTCCCATAAACATATCCTCGCACTCATCCTGTTTTCTATTCTGGTGGGGCTTTCGACGGCAAACTCCAATGAAAAAGGAAAAACTTTTATCGCTTTTTTACAGGCGGGGGAAGAAATTTTCATGCGTGTTTTTGCTTTGATTATGTACTATGCACCCTTTGGTTTTTTTGCCTATTTTGCTGTTTTGGTTAACGAATTAGGTCCCCAATTAATGACCAATTATCTGCGAATTGGCGTTCTTTATTATATTTTCGGCACCATTTATTTTATTGTGGTTTACACCTTATTTGCCTATTTTGCTGGAAAAACTGAAGGTATAAAACGATTTTGGAGCAACATTTTTCTTCCTGTAGTGACCTCAATTGCCACCTGCAGTAGTGCTGCCAGTATCCCTGCCAATTTAATGGCAGCAAAAAAAATGGAAATTGCTCCTGAAGTCTATGAGACTGTAATTCCTTTAGGAACCATTATCCATAAAGATGGTTCCGTCATCGGTGGTGTATTTAAAATTGCATTTTTGTTTGGAATTTTTCACTTGAATTTTTCAAGCCCCAGTGTACTACTTACTGCACTGGGAATTTCTTTATTAGTGGGTACCGTAATGGGTGCAATTCCCAGTGGAGGAATGCTTGGGGAGTTACTCATACTAAGTGCTTATGGGTTCCCTCCTTCGGTATTAATAATAATTGCTGCAATTAGTATTATTATTGATCCCCTAGCTACTATGCTTAATGTAACATGCAATACTGTAAGCAGTATGATGATTGCACGTCTTTTGGAAGGAAAACAACAATTAATACGCGCGTGATTGTCGCTTACTTAGCGAGACGCGGCTTATTGGGAAGGTAACTATGAATCGACCTTATAAAAAATTATGGCGTTCGCGTAAAGACCGCAGAATTGCCGGGGTATGTGGGGGATTAGGAGTTTATTTCGGCGTAGATCCAGTATGGGTAAGAATCATTTTTGTCATTTTTTTCCTGCTTGGAGGCGCGGCATTTATCGCCTACGTCCTGTTGTGGCTTCTTATTCCTTTGGAGCCTGAAGACTGGCAAGATGCGTAAAGGCATAAAAAATAGTCATAACTCCGGGTAGTTTAAGCTACCCGGAGCTGCTTGTTTATACCTCCTTCTGAGCCAGGGCAAATGCTAAGGCATTGAGAGTTGCTGCGATTCTTAATACAGATTGAACTGCAACTTTATCCAGCTCATGTTCCAGCAATTGCCTTACATGGGAATGGATGCACATTCCACACCCGTTAATTGCTGATACAGCCAAAGCAAATAGCTCAAAGTCGGCTTTAGGTACTCCAGGATTCAACATCCCGTTCATGCGCAAATTGGCAGGGAGTGACGCAAGCTCTTTATTTTCTGCCAAATGAATTGCCCGATAATAAATATTATTCATTGCCATTAAAACAGCTGCTGTTTTTACAGCATTTTCCAGATCAGCAGTGATGTAGTTTGCTCCCTCTGTCTTAATGGCATCTATCATGGGTTGACTTCTCACCGTGTACGCAACTGCTAATGCCACCCCGTAAAATTGGGTTTCTGTTAGTCCTGATTGGGAAATATTGCCAAATAAATTACTGACATTAAGACGGATGTCTTTAGCAAAATCAGGTATCTCTTGTTTCAATTGTTCTATAGACATAGGATTCTCCTTGCAAAAGCTCCCATAACCACAGGAGCTTTTTATTTGGCTGTACTAGAGCGTTTCGCCGCCAATGGGTCGGTTACAAGGGCATAATTCATCCGTTTGCAAGGCATCAAGGATGCGTAATATTTCCTGAGGATTACGCCCCACATTTAAAGAATTGACGCTTACATGCTGGATAACATTATTGGGGTCGACGATAAAAGTTGCCCTTAAAGCACACCCACTTTCTTCTTCACGAATGCCAAATCCGTCAGTTAGCTTTCCATGAACATCGGCAAAGCTGTATTGGTTTAACTTGTGCAAATCTTTATGCTCCCTCCTCCATGCTAATTTGACAAATTCATTATCAGTACTTCCTCCCAATACCACTGCGTCTCTATCGCTAAACTCGCCATTTAACTTTGCAAATTCGACAATTTCTGTTGGGCATACGAAAGTAAAATCCTTAGGATAGAAAAAAATTACTTTCCATTTTCCTGGAAAACTTTTTTCAGTAACTACTTCAAAAGCACTTTCACCCTGTTCCTCATGATTATTAAAACCTGGCTTGGCCGCAACCACAGAGAATTCCGGAATTTTTTGACCCACAGTTAACATAAATTTCTCCTCAATTGATTTCTTTCAATCAAAGTATAGTTTTGGTGTATAATTATTTAAAATGAATTAAACAGATAACTTTAATCGGAAAAAGCGATGAACAGCAGGTTGATAAGTTTAAAGCAGTTGTACTATTTGGTTACCCTGTATGATCATCAGCATTTTGGCCGGGCAGCTGCAGCCTGTTTTATAAGTCAATCGACCTTGAGTGCAGCAATTACGAACCTTGAAGAAAGTCTCGAAGCGCAATTGCTTGAGCGCGATCATAAAACATTTCTATTTACCCCTTTAGGTGAGGAAATCGTTCGGCGCAGCCGCTTGATTATTGAACAAAGTAACGATTTGGTTGATTATGCACGCACTCAGGGTAAATTAATGCAAGGAAAGATTTATCTCGGCGTAATTCCTACTATTGCTCCTTTTATTATCAGTGAATTACAGAATTTGTGTCAGAAAACCTATCCTGAACTGACCTTATTTATTAGAGAAGATACAACAGATAACGTTTTGCATTATTTAGGAGAAGGCAAACTCGACCTCGTGATTTTGGCACTCCCCTACCCCACCCAAGACTTTCAAACCCGGATCCTTTGTAAAGATTATTTTAAAATGGTATTACCCAAAGGGTGGTTGCATAGGGGATTCGATAAAGAGATCAGTATGTTGCCTGAAAACAGTATTTTTCTCCTTGAAAAAGAACATTGCCTGACAGGGCATGCCCTACAAGCCTGTCAATTAAAAGAAAGTAAAAAAATCAACCACTTTTTTGCCACCAGTCTCCATACTTTAATCCAAATGGTGAGTCATCAGCCTGGAATTACCTTTCTGCCCAATCTTGCAATTAACAGCGGCATACTTGCAGGTACGGATTTAGCCGCAGTGCCTTTAAAATCAGACCATGCTTATAGAGAAATTGGTGTAGCCTGGCGTACTACTTCCCATAAAGCACAAAGCTATATTTTATTATCCGAATTAATTCAACAGATTCTTATTAAAAAGTGCACCGATGGAGAGTGAAAATATCTTGGAAGCAGTTGGATTTGACCGTCGCTTGCATGATAATGCTGCAAAATTCATGTCCTAATTCAATGATGATTCAAAGCATTGGGTGCAATACCAACATCCCATGGGGGGCATGGACGATTATCAAAAAATCACGGAGAACATTATGCGCAAACACACCCTTTCATTTTTATGCTTTTTTTCATTATCGGCATCCGTAAATTCTTACGCAGAGGTTAAAGAAACAGTGCGTATACCTCAATTTTCCAATACAGAGGTATCTGTGTGGCAAACGGTAATCTATCCTCATAAAGAACAAATTTTAAAAATGCATCGACATGAACATAATCGAGTGGTTGTCGCTTTAGATAGTGGGATACTCAAAGTGGTCAATAATAAAGGAAAGGAACACTTCTTGAAACTGGAAAAAGATAAAGCTTATTTCCTCACCAAAGACATGCCGGGAGAATTGCATACTGATGAAAATATAGGTAACAATCCTATCCGCGTCATCGTCATGGAGTTGAACAAATAAAACGGTTTCGCATTTTACGAAACCGTTAAAAAATTCCTTATGATTTCTTTTCAAGATTCTTACTTTGAAAACGACAATGATGGGCATGGTGAACGGGCAATAAAACACCTACTTTTTGATAGGTTTGGAATTGGGTTTGCGCCCATAAAGTATGTATTTTTGCATTAACTGCATTTCGCTTTTCCACCAGAGGCGCTATATCACTCCATTTTGCATGCGGAGAAGCCATCTTTCCTTTTATTTGCATGGTGAGCGCCCGCTTTTCCTTAATCAGTGGAGCCATTTGTATCCGTAAAGCTTTCCTGATTTTTGCCAGCTCGAAACGTTGTTCCGGAGATAAAAGTTTACCCACATTAGAGTGATACTGTCCTGTTTGCTGGATAGAGGCTACTGCAGCAGTGGGTTGGGCTATTGAAACCGAAGTACTCAACAGTCCCAGAGCCAGGCTATTAATTAGCAAGAACCGTTTAATATTCATTTTATTTCTCCTATTAAGTTACATTGTAAGTGTAATAAGGCAATGTAATAGGAATATGACAAATAAGCTGTTTATTGTAACAACACTGTTACAATGCTAAACATAAAGTGGTTTCTTGATATAATGGAGCCTGTAACTAACTTATAAGCTCCATTATGTCTAACCTCATTACTCTTGCAGGTGTTGCATGAGCACAAGAAAAAATCACATATTGATTATTGATGATGATCAGGAAATTACCCAATTGATTAATGACTACTTAATCAAAAATGGTTTTCGCACAACCTGGACATTGAATGGCTTGAACATTAAACAGCTATTAAGAGAACATAATTTTGATTTAATTATTTTGGATATCATGCTTCCGGGAATTGATGGATTAAATTTATGCCAAACGATTCGCCAATCGCACAGTATGCCCATTATTATGCTTAGTGCTGCCAACAGCATAGCCGATCGGGTTGCGGGGTTAGAACTTGGTGCTGATGATTATATTTCCAAGCCTTTTAGTTCACGTGAATTGCTGGCCCGAATCAAGGCTCAGTTGCGGCGCACTCAAGGGGAGTTGGAACACGATCGTAAAAAGCTCACCCCGTTGCAACAAATTCATTTTGATAATTGGATTCTCGACCGCAACACCCATTCATTGATAGACAAGGAATCGGTTGCTATCCCTTTAAGTCAGCGAGAATACGAGCTGTTGGTTGTTTTTTTAGAGCATCCCGGACGTATTTTAAGCCGTGATCAATTAATGGATTTACTGTATGACAAAGACTGTGATTCACAAGACAGAACCATTGATGTCCTTATTGGGCGTTTACGAAAAAAAATAGAGCTTGACCCTCGTAATCCTCGGTTATTACTCACTATTCGCGGTGGCGGCTATCAATTTAAAACCAAGGTTGATCTGGTATGAGTCAATTAACCAAAACCGCAAAAAAAACCTTGGTTGGATTAATATTAGGTAATCTATTGATAATTTTTTCCCTCATGCAATTAGGAAAATATTATTATGAGAATATCCGCTCCCCCCTTCCACCCCAAGCGGTTCGCTCATTGACGCATCTTGTTGCGTTGTTACAAAAAAACCCTCAATCCATCTGGCCCCTGATATTACGTAATCAAAGTATTTCCTGGGCGGAAATCACTTTATCTCCTCAACCTTTATATACCAAAAATGCATTATTAACTTTAAAAGCACCCATAGTTCATAATTTAATCAAACAAAATAAAAATTTGGAATTTTCGGTCTTTATAAGGGAAAATACCTGGTTAAATATTAAAGTAATTTCTCTCTTTCCAAGGCAGGCAAACTCCGTAGTTAGCGTATTTCTAATCTTAATTGGTGCTTTGCTTTTTATTAATTACTGGGCGGTTAGGACTTTAAATCAGCCAATCCACACTTTAATTCAAAGCCTGCATTACAGTGAACACCAGGACAATTGGTTACCTATCCCGATAACTGGAAATCAGGATCAAAAAACTATTTTTAAAAAAATCAATGACTTGCAGGAGAAGGTGAATAAACTTCTAGCCAATCGTACGCGAGTAGTTACTGCAATATCCCATGATCTGCGAACCCCTTTAACTCGGCTGAAATTACGTGCGGAATACTTAGCTGATGATCCCAATTACAATAAGATTATGGCTGATATTAACGAAATGGAACTCATGATTCGGGAAACTTTGGATTATTTCAGAGATGTAAATGTTGAAGAAAAACCCCAGCTCTTTGATTTGGTGGCATTGCTTTCATCATTGAAAGAAGATGCAGAGGAGTCAAATTATAATGTGAGCTTTACCAGTGACAATAGCAAACTGGTTTATTATGGTACAGTAAATTTACTTAAGCGAGCCTTTAATAATCTGATTAATAATGCGGTGCATTACGGTTTCCAGGCAATAATTCACCTGAGTTGTTTGCAACACAAAATCGAAATAACGATTACAGACCAAGGTCCAGGACTAGCAGAGGCGGATCTTGAACAAGTTTTTTTGCCCTTTTATCGAGGGGAAAATTCACGTTCACGCAGTACCGGAGGGACAGGCCTTGGATTAACCATAGCCAGGGAAATTATTCAAATGCATCAAGGAGATATTACTTTAACTAATAATTTGCAAGGCGGTTTGAAAGTACTCGTTACCCTCCCAATCAGACATTCTTAATTTCTTTCGATCGGTTAGCCTGCAAGCTAAATGCCAATAATTTAACTAAACTCACTCTATATAGATTTGAAAAGTAAATTGCAATCAGCTGAAAGAGTTCAAGGAGTAACATGCGTTCCCTTAAAAATCTGCTCAACCGCATAGGATATGCCGACCCAATGGATCGGTATGCACGCCAATATCGTCTCATTTGGTATATCAGCCTTGAGTTAATTGCTATTTGCCTCATCCTAATATTCCTCTACTCCCTGATGCAGTTGTGGCATATGGTTGTTCTTTTTAGTAGCGGGATTTGTATTGCGCTCATTAATTTATGGGTTCTTTCCCGTACGGCAAATACCTTTTTCTGCGGCCATTTAATCACCCTAATCGCCTTTATAATTATATGTCTGGTAAACTACATGATTTGGGGGATAGGAACCCTGCATAATCAATGGTTTTATATCATTCCCTTACTTGCAGCAGCACTTGTGGGACGCAGTGGCCTAATTATTTATTCAATCCTGTCATTTTTTATGATTTTGGGATTTAGTACCTTTTCGCTGCCTCCTTTTTATAATCTTCCATACCATAAACTGGAGATAATTGAATGGGGAAATCATTTACTTGCCTATTTAATTGTAGTCACAACCTTAGTCAATTTGTTATATGAGCATGACAAATATGAACGAAAATTAACCGATTTAAATTATTTATTACAATCCGAAAAAGACAAATACCATTACTTGGCACGTGTTGACCAATTGACTAATTTGCCCAATCGCAGATATTTTAACCAATACCTTCAGGAAGTGATTAGCTCTTTGTCATCCAACTATTGTGCTACGCTTTTTTTTATCGATCTCGATAATTTTAAATATGTAAATGATTGTTATGGCCATAATATCGGGGATCATCTACTTCTGGAGGCATCAAGACGCCTAAAAATAAGTTTTCGTGAAGGAGATTTTATAGCCCGTGTAGGAGGAGATGAATTTACTGCAATCGTATTACATACTATTGATGATCAAATTCCCCAATTAATTGCGCAACGGATTATCCAGGAATTTGATAGAGAAATTAAGTTTGGGGAGATTGAGTTGAACTGTCCTGTCAGCATAGGCTTTGCGACTTATCCCATAGATGTTCACGGTGTAACTGATTTAATGATTAAGGCAGATAGGGCAATGTATGCTGCTAAAAAAATTAAGGGTAGTTCCTATTGCAAAGCTGAGGCATAATTTTAAATACAAATAAATAAAAATGAGGCAGGAGTGAACCAAAAAGAGTCACTCCTCACGAGAACGAACTCCTGGTTTTTAATCCAGGAGAGTCGCAAATCAGATTAAATTGACAGAACCTTCGAGACGAGATTTTAGCAAGAAAAGAATGGTTTTCTTCTTCTCACTGGAAATTGCATTTTCTTGTACTAAATTCAAACAATATTCACTGAAGGATGTGAGCTTCTCCTGACTTGTTTGTGATTCACTAGCTGCATGCATTGTGTTGTAGCCCTCTTCCAGTTCATGCGCAACTACATCCATCATTTTGGGATCTGGATTTTTTGTATTATCCAAACCTTCTTGTTTACTCATCACGGCGATTTTTTCTAAAATTTGCTGCACTTGTTCTGATGTCACCTCATGAGCTCGGGTGGATTTTTTTGCAATTGCCCTTAAATTATTTTGATTATTATTTTCCCAATACTCCCTGTCACCTTGAAAGGCAATCACAGTCATCAGGACGCGAGAATCGATTCCTTTCTTATTGAACAAAGCTCTGTTTGTGATATTAAAAGTCCAATCATTTTTCAGTCTGAAGAATGGTCTATATAACGTTGCCATTTCTCTATCCGTTACAGGGTCATAAATTGTAAAAGTTGTCCCCCAAAAGTTCATACTTGCTTTTGCCAGCTTGGTATAGCCATCTGCCCCATAGATATCAAAGGTTGGAAAAAAGGCAAACAACTTTTCGTCTGCCGACCCAATGAAATTTTCATAATTATCGTAAACATCAAAATGGGCTGTTAAAGAAAAGAATTTTGAGCGCGCATAGGCTAATTTATTATCGAAGGAATCGAAAAATTCATAGGTCAATAAAAGACTGAAAAACTTTCGATATAAGGTCCCTAATTTTCGTGTTTTTGTTTCTATATCATAACTTGTGGTTAAACTGATCCAGTGCTCTTTGATGTACATTTCATCGGGGATTTCTGTATTGGAGAGGGCAAAACTTGTATTGATACCTAGTAACAGTGAAAACAAAATGGCAAAAGCATTTTTCATAAGGACCTCATTCTAATTATTAATTATTCCATAATTGTTCTTGTAGAATAAATTTGAATGCATTCAAACTCGTTCAGGCAGAAGCACAAGGCCGATTATATTGATGTACTCTTAAGGGAGTATTAACGCAAATTTGATACAGGAAACAGTAATTGAGTTTCCTGCATCGAATTGAGGGGTACATTATGGGTTATTATAATAAGATGCGGCATTTTTAGACATAGAGCACGCGCCTGGATACAAAAAGTATAAAATTAAATTATTTTATACTTTTTGCGTCCACTCAGGTTAATTTAGCAGGCAAACTCTTCACATCAGGATTTTTTGAATAAGCATCAAGAATTTCATTTATTAATTGCTCTATGATACTTTCTTTCATTTCATCTTCGATTAGACCCACTTTTTCTTTCATATTATTTAATCGAGTTTCTAATTCTTTGGCCACTGAACCATTTGGAAATAATGCAGCCAAAAGCCGTCTGGCTTCTGCAGGGCCAAGATGACGATACAAATGGTTCCTTACAGTAGCATCCTCAGCTGTCGTACTGAAAGCCCATAGTTCAACAGGACCTAAAGTTAAGGTAAGTAACTGCACATTCACACCCGTTTTAGTAGCGTATTGGGCAAGGAACGTTCCACCCCCTTGTCTAGGACCATGGACCCGCGTGCGTAAAGCTGCTTTTGCAGTATCAGACAATCCAAATATCGAGGTAGTTTTTTCGATCGCCTGCGAAGGCCCTGCATCCATGATGTATATTGCTGTAGCAAAATCAATCATTACGGGATCGAAGTCATCGACTGCCTGAGATAATAAGGCGATTTGTACTTTCCATTTTCGCCCCTCACGCATATCAATAATAACCTGTTCGCGCACTGCAGCAGATTTTGAAGTTCGGTGGAACTCGTCATAAACGATGCGTTTGTGGTCTTCTCTGATTTCTTGGACTCTTTCTTTATGGTATTCCTTGTATTGTTCTGGAATATTATTGAGACTTTCTTCAGTTAAATAATAGTGTCTTGCCAATACATAGCGCGCTAACATATACATTACAGCGGTTTGTCTGTCCGCAGCATCCCCCCCACTTTTTGCTACCTCATCCAGGTCAAGAGAAACTACGCGCGCATCACCGATATCAAAGCTTGTTACGCGGGATAAAATAGGATATTCACGAACTGCAGCGGATATCATTCGCGAAAAAGCGTTAATCAGGGATTCGCCGGTCGGTGCTGTTATTCGTTCATAAAGGTCCTCAATCGAGGGAGTACGACAAATTGATGCCGCATCAGCCAATAAAGGCATCGCATAGCGTTGGGCTAACATGGCTTCATGCACAAAACCTGCGGAATACAGTGAATCAGTTACCTCCCACCAGGTTGATTTTGAATCCCGGACAAAGCCAATTTCTTCCAAAATACTGTCGATAAACTCCTCTACTCCAGGAGAATACGGGGATGGGTTATACTCATCAGCCAAGCTTTTATACAATTCATCCACTACCATCCCTGCAAGATCGGGAATACCATCGTAAGGTTTTTCCGCTCCCAAAGGCGTGGTAAGCAAGGTAATGAAATTAACCAGGAAAGCTCGTTCCAATGCCGTGGGATACCGGCATCCCAATTGGGTATCAAAAGGATTAATTGAATAATCTGGCGTCATCCTTAAGCGATGATAGGCAACCAAGTGTCGTTTTGATGCAGGAAGTGCCTCCTTCAGCAAAGAGATAAGTCCACTACTTGAAGGTCCAATATCAATAATTGCAATGCGCGGCAAGCGCAATAGTCCACCGGATAAACATAACGCCAGGTTAATTGCGTTGGATAAAACTGATTTACCAGAACCTGGACGCGCATAAACCAAGTCAATCCAGGTGGTTTGTTCCGTAGATCCAGGTTGGAACGGCCAGGGTTTACCATCGGGTGTTCTAAAAAGTAGAGCCCCCTTTGTCCAGGGAGACGCAGGACGAGTAATGGGCAATATAGAAATTACCGAGCTTAAGGGAGCAACGGTAGGGACAGCAGTACTGTTCAGTGTCGCAGCTAGCATGCCCGAAACAAATCCGCCGAAAGGATCCCCGCAAATTTCAGAAACGTCTGTTGATCCCCATCCCTCAATTGCTTTGACTAACTCGGAACTGCGTTGGCGTAATAGTGCCAACCTGTCTTCAGGCGCCCAAGTTGTAGCAACAACCCGCAAACGTACTATAGACTCATCCGTATTTAATTGAATGTATTTTAATAAATTTACTGAGTCACTGATTAACCGGTTCTGCGCAGAACTAAAAGTTAAAATCGAAGCCAATAAACCTTTCAGTTTAATCGTGGCAAGTCCTTCACTTTCGATTAAAAATGAGATTCTCCAGGGAATATGTGCAGGCAATATACGGGTAAATAACTGGATAAATGGTCTTAGATCTTTGGGAAACAGATCAATATAGGTTGATGAGTAGATTTTGTCCCCTACCCTCACTGTACGCAAATCCTGTACTTCCGCATCACGGGGAAATACTTGTTTGGCTAATGAAGGCCATAATAAATCCGAAGCGTCTCCTTCAAAGGAATTTATTTCTCTAACCGTAACTTTGTCTCCAGGCAAACTTGCCCGCCAATCATCGGCAGTATAGTCCGGATCTGCGGTCATACGGATGGCATGAATTGCATCATGAACTTCCATTAATTTGGCAAAAATATGCAGTGAGTCGAGATCATTCATCACCGAACGGACATAAGCATCGTGAGTATCACGCAACTCCGGGATGGCTGCATAGACAGTCTGGCTGTTTTTAAAAGGAGGGGCCTTCATATCTTTGATCATTTTGAACTTGGATTTGGTTGCAGCCTTTAATTGTTCTGAGGGTAAATTGAAAGGGCGTGTAATCAAAACAAAATAGACGCGCTCTTCGGCGCAATATTGCGCCATGTAATTCACTCGCTCTTCGAACAAGTCTGTCAAATTCAATTCAAGCCGTTTCGCACTGGCGGTAGCAGGCTCATAAGTATCTTGAATTAATTTTCTTATGTTTTGCTTATCATGACTAAAATAAACCTGTAAGGCGTGGCCTGGACGTCCCATTGCACCTTGAAAAGAGTTGGTTAACCCTGCAACCAGATTTTCAAACTCAGCTGCCCCTACAAGTGCAGATACCCCTTCGACTCGCAAAATCGATAATAAAGAACCATCGTGATTAACCAAGACAGTTGGACTGTCTGCTGTTTCCAAATCAATATAAGATTCTGTTGTTTGCTTGAGCGAAGTGCTTAGCCAGGCAAAGAAGGTATCTATTCCTTCAAAAAAAGATTCTGACCAATGTGCCATTCCTTACCTCACATTTAACTTGAAATTTCTTCTAGTGCACTCGCAGCCCATTTTTCAATTTGTTTGCGGAATTTAGCTCTTGAAGGCAATAGAAGTATATTTTTAAATAATTGAGATCTTCTCTCTTCATCATTCACACCTGCATCGATCATCAATTGACCAAAAATTGCAGGATCACTGGTTCCCTCGCCAAATTTTTCCTCCACGAGTTGTGAACGAAATTTGAAAGCTCGGTAAATATTCTGCGCACTGGATTTATATCCGGTATCATTTGTAATTGCGCAAAATAATACATGACATATACTATTTAATTCAGCTTGGGTGAGCTCGGGTAGATAAATTAAAGTCCCCCCGCCATAACCACCAACACCAACTGATTCAACAAAAAAACATTGGGCACAAAAACAACAAGAGGTCACTAAATTGTCTAACTTGTTGTTCGCATAATTATTATCAAGATTAACTACTTCCTGGAATAAACGCGCTTGAAATCCACAAAACCTACAGGTATAGCGATCTCTTTGAAACACTTTTTGTTCAAATGCTTTAAATCGTTCATCAACTTTTCTGGCAGAATATAATCGCCATGAACCCGGCGTTGCCATTAATTTTAATTTGCTTTGTTCTTGATTAACTGCCATATCCTCGGCTCACATTGAATAATAAACTTATTGGCAATTATTCGTTTTACACCCATTAAAAGATCCTCTTCCCTTTTCAGGGAGAGGATCACTAATGAATTTTACCATGAAGCAATTGCTAAATTTTATAGCCACTGCTTTTGTATTAATAAATTGTACCAGTAGGTCCAGCAGTTGTACCACCACTACCACCGAACATTGTTGCCCCGGTTACCCCTAAAATTGAAGGTAGGAACAATAAGGCTGCAGCGATAAATACCAAAGCGATTGGTGTACCTATTGGTATTTGGGTTGGGTTATCTTTGTGCTGTTTAAACTTCATAATCGCACCAATTGAAAATCCCAATCCTGCCAGATAAGATCCTGCAGTTATCAGTTTAGTCAAGTTAGTAAAGGATCCAGTAATGTTTGATGCCATTTGCCCCACAGAAATACCAGTTCCTCCGGCAGCGGCATCTGCACTAACTAAAGCCAATAAACTTAAGCAAATAAAACTGCTTATCCAATATTTATAACTAGATTTACTCTTCACCTTTTTCTCCTCAAATTTAAAATTTACTGTAAATCAATTAAATCAGAAAAAAATCTATTCTCGTTCGTCTAGGATGATCCATACAAAGTAACATTAATCATCTCAAGTGTACCTACGATATTGATTGCTAATATACCTCCAAAAACATGAATTAAACCTTTACCAGTCCCTCCTGGTGGTTGTCCTTGTGAAGCAGAACGTGCAATCAAAACCCATCCCCTTACAAAGGCTACTAAACCAATAACCTGAATAATAATTGTTAAGGGCCTTCCAACAACACTTCCAGTACCAAATAAGGTATCGAGTGTCGGATTACTGCTGCTCACCGGTGCATATTGAAGAACATTTGAATAACCAAAAGTAGTTACCATCAATGATGAAAAACCCGATGGAAAATAAATAAATATTGCGCCAACTATCAAATACATGATTGGTTCTTTGATGCTTGTATTACTCGACATCATGGTCCGCGCCTCACCATATACTTTTAAACTATAGATGGCTTTGAACAAAAAAGCACAACCAATTAAGTATGCACCCCCTGTAATTAAACGCTCTACAGGAATCAAAGAATTGGCGACATTAGTTAAAATATTTACCTGACCCGATATCCAGCACGCTACTGATCCGCCTGTACATGTATCAGCCATACAAACCTCAACTATCTTCTTGACTAAACCTAATTACCCGCCCTGAACTCGTTAAAACTCGGCCTTGCATTGAATCTATGAGCTTAACTGTTCCATACCCTGCGATTTTTGTTCCTTCTCTTACTGTAAGTGTAGAACCATTTGTGCCAATTAGCCAAGCCCGACCGGGAATTACTGCATTTATATAATAAATTATTTGTGGGGCTACGGTACGCACACGAACAACTCGCTTAACGGGCTTCGGTTTTGTGCGCTCCATTAATACGTTAATCACTTCCGATTGCTTTACAACTTGGGTATTTAAATCAGTTATCATCTGATTAAGTTTTGTAATCTGGGCATTTAATGCGTTCACATTATTATTGACATTACCTACCTGCTGACTCATGGAACTCACTTCAGATTGAACCGTTTGCTGGCTGGCTTCAATAGATGCAACTTTTTGCTGTAAAGCGGTATCATTCTCTTGTACCGCTGGAGGTTGCTGTTGCACTATGGGTTGTGGTTGAACAGGCTCAGGGGGCACTTCAGTAGGTGCCGGCTGGGATTGCGGTTGAGCCTGAGGTTGGGGGGTAGGAGTAACTTCCGCCATGGGAGCAGGAGGTATACTCTCTTTTGGCGCGCTAGATTTGGATAGCATTCCGCCGATAAACTTATACATCAACATCACAAAAACGATTATACCCACAGCAATGAGGGCATTACGCTTAATGTTCTTCCTTGAATCCACTCCTCTTGGTTCTACAGGAGTAGACCTTCCTGTATCATACTCTGAGGTCTCCAGAGGTTCATTCTCCAGAGAATCTAACTCAGCGAATTTATATTCATCATTTTGATCATTATCTGCCATTTTTACCTGCCATCAAATTAAAAAGATTTCACATCCTGAGTAAATAAAACTCCAACGGGAGTTCCGGAATAGACCTCAACAGTTATAGGTGTATTAAACAATACTTGTGCTTGCTGTCCCCAAGTTTTACCCACAGTTGCCAAACCAATTACAGCATTTTCCAGAGTAGAACGTCCAACACCGTTAGCCACGGTCACGTTATTGCCTCCACCTGTTCCACCAATGGTGACTGTGGTATTGGCGGACTGGAATGCATTACCAAATCCCTCTAAAAATGAGGATGCAAATAGAGAACCATATCGCAGTAAATAATGATGGTTTGTTTTACTGGAAAGTGCAGTTCGTGCAGTATTTGGATCAATTGCATATGCAGAAATCGGAATTGTTTTCGGAGCACCCGGGATAGACATGGTATTAAATGTAATTACCATTTTGTTAGCATTCGAAGGTAAGTTAAAACTACCGATTAATTTGGCACCTTTGAGTCTTCCTGAAACAATGCTTGCAAGAATAGGTCCCGGCTCATCACTATTGACAGAGGTATCAATTACAGCGAAAAGTACATCACCGGTTTTAATCACACTGGCTTGATTCGTAGATACAGTAGTCGTGGTTTGTGTAACTGTTGCACCTCCAGTTCCGACTCCTGCTGCCACCGCAGCTGCTGCTCCTTTTTCCTCCTCCTTCCCTGAAGTATAGGTTTGGGTGGGAACATTTTTCCACTCTGCAATCAATTGATTTGCAGCGGAGAGCATATCCGAACTTTTTTGCTGGATTTTTTGCTGGTATTTTTGTTCTGCAGCTATCTGATTTTGTCTGCTGATAATTTCCTGCAGCTGTTGGTTATTGGCTGCACCAGGCAACGGTACTGCTCCTGCTGCGCCAGGTCCTTGACCTACAGTAGGGACTCCCCCAATGTTAAAGGCCCCTTGTTGTAAAGACGGAGCACCCAAACCTGCCACTTGTGATCCTTCAGGAGCAACTGCCAGGTTTTGCAATTCCGCTGGGCTGAATCCAGCATTCTTCAAATCGGTTGCATTATATCCCGCATCAGCCAAATCCTTAGCGTTAAAACCAGCTGCCTTCATTTCTGCAGCAGTAAATCCCGCATCTTTTAAATCTTTAGCATTAAAGCCTGCATCCTTTAGTTCCTGTGCATTAAAGCCTGCGTCTTTCAGATCCTTAGCGCTAAAGCCTGCATCCTTTAACTCCTTAGCACTAAAGCCTGCATCTTTAAGATCTTTGGCACTAAAGCCGGCATCTTTTAGCTCTTTCGCGCTAAAACCCGCTGCCTTCAATTGTGCTGCGGTAAAGCCTGCATCTTTTAAATCCTTTGCACTAAAGCCTGCATCTTTTAATTCTTTGGCACTAAAGCCTGCATCCTTTAAGTCTTTAGCACTAAAGCCTGCATCTTTTAATTCTTTGGCACTAAAGCCTGCATCCTTTAAGTCTTTAGCACTAAAGCCTGCATCTTTTAATTCTTTGGCACTAAAGCCTGCATCCTTTAAGTCTTTAGCACTAAAGCCTGCATCTTTTAATTCTTTGGCACTAAAGCCTGCAGCTTTTAAATCTTTGGCACTAAAGCCTGCAGCTTTTAGTTCAGCTGCTGTAAAACCAGCATCTTTCAACTCTTTAGCTGTATATCCAGCATCCTTTAGTGCTTTAGCAGAACAACCTAATGTTCTCTTGATCGTCAAGGCACTAACCCCTGCTGCCCGCGCTTTCTTTAATGATTCGACACTGCAATCAGCGACACGACCGTTAGCGATTATATCAGCTGGCGTCAATCCTGCATTTTGCAAGTCCTGAGGCGTAAATCCCGCCGCAAGAAGTTGTGCCGGAGTAAATCCTGCATCAAGTAAGGATTTGGCATCATAACCTGCATTTTTTAATGCTTCCGCACTGCATCCATTTAATTCTTTGATGCGCTTGGCAGAAACACCTGCTGCGAAGAGCTTTTTCAGATTGTCTGGATTACAGCCCGCTGCTTTAATTTGTGCATCTGTTAATGGAGTTGCTGCACTAATTTGTGCCGGGGTGAAACCTGCGTTCGCTAACTCTGCGTCTGTGAAACCTGCAGCCTTTAATGCTTGGGCACTGCACCCTGCATATTGTTTAATTAATGTTGCACTAACACCTGCAGCTTTTTCTCTTTTTAGTGCATCGACGTCACAGCCTGCTTTTTTTATGTCATCAGGTGTAATTCCCGGGGGAAGCTCAGCCTCAGCGGCCTTTATATCGGCGGCAGAAAAACCTGCCTTGGCCAAATCATCTGGCGTAAATCCGGCATTTAAAAGATCCCGAGCAGTAAATCCTGCAGCCTTTAGTTCTTCCGGGGTAAAGCCTGCTCGCCGCAGATCCGCGGCACTAAATCCTGCATCCCGTAATTCTTTAGCAGTAAAACCTGCCGCTTTTAGTTGTTCTGCACTGCACCCGCTTATTCGTCGAATGGCGGAAGCTGAAACTCCGGCTTTACGTAATTTGGTCAATGCCTCGACACTACATCCAGCTTTTAACACATCAGCGGCCGTTATGCCATCGGGTAAGCCACTTGCTTTAGCTATCTCTTCCGGAGAGTAACCTGCCCCTTTCAACTCATCATCGGAAAAACCCGCATCTTTAAGTTCTTGAGCAGTAAATCCGGCATTGCGCAACTCACAGGCATTAAAGCCGCAATCACGTAATCTTGAAGCAGTATATCCTGCATCCTTAAGTTGCCTTGCGTTATATCCTGCAGCTTTTAGTTCTTTACAGGGACAAACCTGATTCAATTCTTTTAAGGTATACCCATTATCTTTTAATTGTGCACAGCTACATGCTTGCCTTAGATCCGTTAATTGCGCCCCTTGGCTAATAACCTGATTCACGGCCGTTTTCGAACACCCGGCATTTTGTAATGTTTGCAACCAAAGGCTTTTTTGGGCACCCTCTTCATTTTCACGGGCTAAGGTAGAGAATCCTACCCCGGTTTGCCCGTTTTGGGAGCCAATAACACCCACGCCTTCTCCTAAAGCCTGAGTTCGAATAATTGTTGGAATAGCGCTACCCCCGGTTTGCACTGCTTTTTGGGCCTGGGTAATATTTTGCTCTTCCTGTAATTTGGCATATTGAGCAGTAGGATTAAGTACCCCAGGGATAGACTGGATGGTTCCAGGAGTATGGCCAACGGTCGCTACCGCGGTTGGACCAGTACCTATTGATCTTAATTTTAAATACCCTATCACCACTGCAATCAGCAATAATGCTATTGTAAAAATAATAATGACTCGGGTACGAGTATTTGAAAAAAGCGATTTGATATTTTCTTTTCTGCCAGCCATTTATAACCCTTCTACCTTGAGCTGCATGACCTTCCCATGCCAGGAAACTAGTAATACCGGAGATTTGTGCATTTCATAAGCATGCGTTCCATCTGCGCTGGTCATACTTGCTAACCAACCCGGCGACAATATAGTAAGATTTGTTCTAACATACATTCTGTCATTGGCAAACCAAGCACGTGCATCCCCTCCTGTGATATGCAAACGTTTACTTCCAGGAGGCGGTACGCCATCTAAAACGTGAAGAAGTAATTCACTCGCTGAAGGTGGAATCCCTGTTTCTAAAGGCATTCTTTTGGCATTTGGGCCATAACCTTGAACTCGTAAATCAACTCGGTAATCCACTGCCTTTTGTCCTGGAATCAGGGTAAGCATTACGGGGGTATTTAAACCTCTCAAGCGCACAGCCAAATTACCATAATTATATAATTTCAGCGCTTGAATCATGATGGTATTGCTTGTTTTATCCCATTGAATGTTAAAAGAATTCGGATCACCTAAATCATATGCAGCAATTGGCCATGGAGCGCCAGATGAGTCCAGAAAAACCAGTGAAGATACAAATCCTTGTGCTAAACGAATAACAGGCGGAGTGGAGCCAGGAGACAAATTCACAAATTGAGACGTCGCTGTGGGTTTAGGAGGAGTACCTACAGGTGAAACCTTAGCATATTCCATGGTTTCATTTAATTGTTTTAATTGGACAATTTGCTCCGTACTCATAGGATATAGACTGCGGGTCATATCTTTAAAGGCTTTTTTCTCAATAACATCTTCATCACTTTTAGATATAATCTGCGGTGCATTGGGATTGGATACATTAGCAGCAGGAGGCTCAGGTCTTTGAGGACCGCTGTAAATATTTCCGGCAAGAGGAATTGGAATATTGGGGCCTGCAGATTGATTGGGGGCTGGAGCTTGTCCAACAGGTTGAGGTTGACCTGCCGGTTGGGGTTGTCCTGGTTGATTTTGCGCTGCAGGCTGATTTTGTGATAAACGTTGTTGCAATAGCCGTAACTGTTGCAAGGCCTGCTGAGCACTATCTTGCTGATCCTGCGCAAGGGCAGGATCAGGTACCGAATAAACTATTCCGTATAACAAACAAAACTTTAAAACCCAGTTCAACTTTTTCATTAAGACACTCCACCTGTGGCAGGTCCTACAACAAATTGCGATATACCAATTCCTCTAGGCGAATTTAAAGTAGATATACGTGTAATTAACATAGTTACTACGTTATTTTGTTGGGTAAACTCGCTGGCACTTTGGTATGTAACCAATATAGGCATTTGTACCCGCCAGGAAAAGTTTCCATTCAATACACCTTTTTGCAAAATAATAGGGGCTCGTGTTGCTACGGCAGAAACAATCAGTTTTTTGGCCTTTACTGCATCCAGATTATTTGATTGCTGCAATGCATTTAAAAATTGATCCCAACCTTCTGGGGTAAAGAATCCGGAAGCAGCTTGTAATTCATCTCGGTAATTCACAAAGTTGTAAGAAAATGCTGCAATAGCGGCCTGATTCGCCCATTGCAATACAGCTGGGTCAGACTGGTTAGGTTCATTTAATGGGAAAAGAGGCGTAATGCGCCCATTAATGCTGGTAGCAAAATATTTGGGGGCTGGCGGATGAGTGATCATGTACACCAGCAGCGCAGCTAAAATAATATTGACAACTAGGGCTACTAGCAACGCAAGTATTATTTTACGTTGGCTGTCTTTATAAAATTTGTTTCTCAGTGCGACAACTGTCAAGGCATCTTCAGCCATAATATCCTCTATTTATTACTTATTGTGGTATCAATTTATCCTCACTCTCCGCGGGCGGATCAGGAGGGAGTAATGCATTTGATGAATAATTCGGAGCCGAAAGCGGTTGCAATTGAATAGGCGGGGCTATTCCACTTGTGGCATAAAAATCACGCTCAGGCTCTGTTAAATGTACGTAAACGATAAAAAATCCCAAAATGCAATTCAACAGCAAAGAAATAATTAACGCGATTAATCCACGCCGGTATGAGTTAACGTAGAAATTTTTACTGCTTTTTATCAATTCCCATGTTTCGCGACTCATAATATCCCCTACGCCACGGCCCGTCGGAATGTAATTTCCACCCTGGCATTTACTGAGTTATCACCACCTTGAGTGAATGAAATAATAGGTTTATCACTACCAAGTCCCTGTGTAAAGATAAAGCGGCTATCTACACCCTGGGACCAAAGATAATCACTTACGACCCTCGATCTTGCTAAAGTTAATGCATGTTCTCTTTGTGGTGACACATACTTGTTACTGTAACTGGCAATATTAATTGCTATCTTTCGAAATTGTTTCAAGAACACAGCGATTTCATTGAGTAGAGGATACGACTTCCATTTCAAATGGGGTGTTTCTGGTTCAAACAAATAGCTGGCCGGAATGCTAATCATATAATCCTGGCCTATGGTAATTACTTTAACCCCTTTTTTATTTAACTTTTTAGCGAGTTTCATAATGGTGGCATCACAGGCACCAAGGACCTTGCATGGGTATTTAGGCTCTTCTCTATCCAGGGCCCAATAGTCACGATGGCAGCCAGTCAACATGAATAAGGCAATCAACCCAACAGCCCGAATTAGATTAACACGTACTGATCTCACTCACTATCCTCATATTTCAAAATATTTATTTTAAAATGATTCTGACTGTAGTTCTGTTGTGTGTTCTATATAAGAAAAACATACAAATCATTACGTTACAATGAATTAAAAAAAATAGCTATTTTTTTAAAAATTTATTTATTTCTTTACATATTTTTGAAAAAAAACAAAACGCTCAGGCCTATTTTTTCGCAACGATAAATTTCACTTTGGACTAAGCTGCAACGTATTGAAATTAAATTCAGAAAATTCGAGGATAAAAAAAGCCATAAGGTTAGATGCCTATATGGCTTGATTTTACAACGGCAGATCGTCTCAACGAAAATTGCAATCCCGCTATCTGGTCAGCGTTACTGAATTACTCTTCAGCTTTTTTATTTGCATTTTCACGTTCACTGGCAATTTTCTCGGATAAAATTTTTACTATATCAGTTAACTCTTCTGGAGCAATAAAATCTCTTTCCTCTGGAGGATAACTGGTTGCCAACTGGAAGTCTTTAATCAGCTCGTTTGCAACGGTGCCAGCATATTTATCCTTTGCTCCAGCCAATCGTTCAATATTCATCATATGGTTACGGGTCTCATTTATAGGAAGCAAAGCCTCTGAGAATGTAGCCTTATCACTCACTAAAATCGGAGGATCATTAGGACTTACCCGAAGATTACTGAAAATGGTCAAAGCACCTTCGACCTCTTCCTCAATCAAATCCTCAACAGGTTCAGGTTCATTATGACCATGAAACGCAATTAAAGCAGATACTCCCCGCTCGATGGGTTCTTCGATAGGAGACTCGCGTAATAACTTGGAAATAAGGGTAATTTCCTCATTTTCCACCGTCTTGTTTATGGACAGATCGCCACTATCCAGGATGCTCTGGAATGAAACCAGTTGCTTTTGTAATCTCATCAAATAATCATCAGGCGGCGCCTCGACTTTTAAAAATTGATTTAATTTTAATTGCTTGACGGGCTTGGGATTCGCATAAAACATGCGGGCACGAACAATTTTTGACTTGAAGAAAATATGTGCCTCACCCTCTGTTTGCTCTTTTAAATCCAGGAGATCAACGCGGGCTCTCTTTTCAAATGATGAACTTTTACTGTCCATATAGGTATTGGCCATGCTGGTATCTTTGGCTTGGAATGAATCCACTTTCGTTACATACGCTTCACCTGCGGTTTTGGTAAAGAAATCCCATGTTTCAGTGGGGTCTTCCAATTTCATACATATTTTGATGTTTGTATTTGCACCGATAGATGCAGCTTCTTCTTTTGACGCTTTCTGGAATGCAGGTAAATCTTGTCCGGCAAAGATTGCGGAGAAGCCCAAGGAACGTGCTTGTGCAGGTACTACTGCAAAACCTTGAACTGCATAATATCCATACTCATCCAGGATACACATGTAAGGAGTTGGTGCATTTGTCGGTTTTCTCAAGATAACATCGCGATAATCCCCTTCAACGTCCTCTCCTAAACCTGCCGCCATCATCGCTTTTAAAGAAGAAACAATAATTTTACCCAAGTTAGACAACTCATCCGGAGATTTTTCCAGCGCGGGCAATAGGACAACGAGAATCCTCCGATTCAAAACCACATCCTTGAAATCTACTTCTGCAAGATTGGTACGGACAATATGACCATAGGTATCTGCCAGGGATGAAAACGCCCTTACCAACTGCATGGTAATAAAACCATGTTGTTCCAAAACCTGCGATACTTGCTTTCCTTTTTTCTCTTTATTATAACCTGGCAAAGTACCCAAGTAGTTACGAAGAGGGTCAGTAACTAATTTTGGAATTTGTTCAATGTTAACACTCTCCTGATTATCTCGTGGGAAGATTTTATCCACCACGATGGTTTCCAATCGAGTTAAATCAAAGTAGTTTCGGATCGTATCAGCATCCAAAAGGATCGCACCTTCGTCACGCATATAAACCAAAAGACGCATTAAGGCTTCTACGAAGGCAATAGCACGGCCTTTCCACATATCTCCGTCACCGCCTCCTTTTGAATCCCCCATCAAACTGACAACAAGCTGGGTTAACATACTGGAAGACCCTTGAGAGAAGGGGTTAAAGGTATTAGACAGTCTTCGTTCCTGAGGGCCGATAATATCGCGAGCACCGGTCATAAAGTTAATCAGGAGTAAATCATCTTCTCGTCCCATGCTTCGGACCATGGAGAATACTTTAGCATAAAGGGAGTTATCCCCTTTTCCATCGACATAAATAAAACCGCTTCCTTGTACTAAAGCATTAAAAGCAAGTGATACCAAACACTCCGTTTTACCACTACCGGTAGAGCCGAAAATTAAAGCATGGGTACGCATATCATCATTAGCAAACCATAATTCATGTCCCGTTTTACGATCATTACCAAAAAAGGCAATTCCACGGGCCATATTAGGCTTGTTCATACCAGGCTTCATATCGTTATAATCTTTTACTCGAGAAATTAGGGGGAGCCGGAAAGGTAATTTTTGTTTTCGTGTATAACTGTACAGAAAACAAGCACCCCCTAAAAGCATTAATAAGGTGGCTACTTCTGAGAAGTAGTAAGACATGGCCGACAAGGTAAAAAGTACAATGGAGATATTTGTCGGGTCGGCAAAAAAATCCGCCAGTCTTTGGGTAAGAGTTCGTGTATCCCTGAGTAGGAGGGTGGGATCTAATTCATGACGTGATTCTATACCGCGCATCATGGCTCTAACTCCTGCATTTGTCGGGGTGATAACTTCACTTCTTTAATGGCAATTTCCAGAGCTTTAATCGCCTCATCCACCATAGGTACTAAAGAGCGACGTCCCATTTCCTTCTCTGCTTTCCAATGAGAAAAAGGGCCTGCAACTTCTGAAAAAGGAGTTTGTCTACCAACACAATTGAGCATATACCATAAACGCCTATCAACTGGTCTTAACCATAAAAACTCAGAACTCGGTACAACCCCATCATCCCGAGCCCTTTCAAGTAATGACGCCATTACACTTAAAGTATAGGCGTGTTTTGCGACAATTTCCTGCACAATTTCTGAATTTTTATATTTTTCTATTGTGGGCCTGGCCACTGAATATTCCGGTTTGCCGGCAACATAAGTTTTATCCAAGGTTGATAAAATATGGTTTGCGGCATCTCTATCCCGATTAATGCGCGCCATAAAAACTGCAGCCAAGGCATAGGCTTGAGGCGAGCAATGTTCAAAACCATCCCAATACGGACCTAATTGCAAAGTGAACACCCGTTTTGCATCCCCTCTGCGTATACCTGCTGTCATCTCTTGACCCGGTACAGGATTGTCCAAGAGAACATCTTCTTTTTTTAACAAATTGTATTTGCGGGCAAATTCCATGGGGGTTAAAGCCATGGCCCAAGGCCCTTTATTTATATCCTGACCCACTAGATCTTCTTTGACTATAGGCATAATCGCAGGCCAGTTAAATTGCTCTTGCTCCCGCAATTTTTTCATATCATAAATTTTACGAAACTTTAAAGTAATATTAGATTGATATAAGAGAACTGCCAAAACAAGGAGAACAAGAACTACCGGATAGCGCATAAAATCGCCCACAGCCCGGGTCGTTTCGACTAACTGCTCCCAATTTACTGCATTGGGATCTATCGTTTGCATGATTTGAATCAAGCTTGCAAGCTGATCACTATGCACAAAAAGGTTAACAAGTTTTGCCTGCCATATATTTATTTGAAAAACAAACATCACAATATACTGATGTCCCATTTTCCAAATCAGAAAGACGGTAATAAACAATAGCACCATGACCCATATCGGGCCCATTCCACTATCTGTACCTTGTTGTTGCGGTTGTTGTGCCATTAGTAGTACTTCAAAATAGTTTGTTTCTTTTAAGTATATACTGCTCTAGGATATTTTTGCGAGAGATCGCAAGCATATCCCTACTTAGATAACTACAAAGTGCCTTGGTTACAACTCATTATTCCTTAATCAAACGGCCACGCGAATATTTATAAACGCCACTAATATGAACAAAACGGGTAACGTTTTCCAAATCCAGAGATCGGTCCTTTAAGGTTAATAACGTGCTCCCCAGCTTATCATACAGAGTTTTGTCAGGAGAAAGAGGAATAATATCCGTTTTATTAATGTAGATAGCTACATAGGCCTCGTTCTGCTTATTTTCTTTTGTCTTTATTAGTGCCTTAACCTGCTCTTCATTTTCATAGATTGGACGGGAAATCATTTGGCGTGGCAAATTAATGATGATTCTTTCCCAAGACTGAATATTCGATCCATCTGAAGAATATAAAGAAACAAAAACTTCTTGCTGATTTCCTCTTAAGGCAAGACGGTTTGCCAAATAGGCATCAGACTGAATTTGCTCCCTGCTGCGCAGGTTAATTTTTTTGGCATAATTATCACGAATCCCAATTAAGCGATTACCAATTGACCGCAGAAAATTCGACTTGTCCCAAGGTCCATTGTGAATCGCATAATCCAATGCTTTAAGAATCGCTTCATTATGCTCTTCACTGAAAGAATCTTTTTTCATAAAATCAGTTGTAACCTTATAGAATGAAACGTTCCGCAAAAATCAATGCAGTATTAAGGAGTATAACAGTAAATTTGAATTATATAAAAAAGATAAAATTCACGCAGGGATCAGAAGCCCCTTGTGAATTCTATAAAAGTAATTCAATTTAATCAGGTGATTAGCCCAGTCCCAAGCTTGAGGTATTTTCATTAACAGGTTCTTCTTGACCTATCTCAGTGGTAGCCTTGATTTTTTGTATTTCTTCCTTGAATTGGGTCTTTTCTTGAGCTTCCTGCGGTAGGGCATTAGGACCTTCAATAATTACTTTTTTTACAGTATCTAATTTGCTTGTTGCATCTTTAAGCCAATCCAGTCCTTCAGCATCAGATTTTGCTGAGACCACAGCCATCATCTTTCCAACAGTTTGATTTAGTCCTTCAATTTGGGTATCTACTTCTGCAGCCGGTTCTCCTTGTTCAGCTTGAGCAAAACGATCGCTTTGAAAAAATCCCATAACTTTACCCCTAAAAACATATATCTATATAATAGAACTTATTTTATCAAAATAAATAACAAATGCATTTAAAACTAACACTACTTACGTTTTCTTTACAATATATTTTAATAAAATACACCTAGTCGTACATCAACTCATCTAAAGGGGTATAATCCCGACTTGGTCCACCTTGAATTAGTTCATTTAATACATCCGTCATACATAACAAACGCAAAACATTAGGTGTCACTTCATCGAAAATCACCCTCAATCCTAATAAAGCACCTTCTGCTTCATCGAAAGTAGCACCTAACCCATATCCAAGACATAAAGAACACAATTGATCCGCCCGCTTGGCGATTGCAGGTAATAAACCTGTATCAGCAAAAACTTCCTCGTAGCTTACAAACCTGTCATTAAGATAAAATTTTGCGTTTAAACTTGCCGCAATAACTGACATGCATTTACTAATATCTCTTTCCATGTCATCGCCACCATGGTTTGGAGGACTTAAGGGATCCCGCTAGAGTGCTTCTTACCCATCTTAAAAAAACGGGCACGGTAAAACCGTAATGTTCAATGATTCCAAAAAATACTGCAGAGACTAAAACGATAATTCCAGTCCAAATTCTAATGTGCATGAGAAAAAGAAAAATTGGAAAAGCAGCTCGAGCATCAACTATAAAAAATCGAGCACTACGAGCAGAATCTCTCCAATGCGCTGTTTCAGCAAATCCTGCCATATTTATGCCTCAATAAAAAAACTCTTTTAAAAAGTATATACCTAATTATTCCTTTTAGCACCCCGGCTAAACCGATCACAAACGATAGATGCTATTATTTGTATTACAATTTAAAATTTTAATAAATATATTAAATGAATATTTACGATCTTTATCTTTAAAATAAAACCCTCTCGGATGGAGAGGGCTGTATTTTACGGATGATTGCTTTTACGGATGATTGCTTTTTTTATACGGAAGACTGGGTATTAACAATTATTTTTTATCCATTGGGGAATTTCCTTTAGAAAATGATGGTCCTAAGATAGCACCTAATATATTTTTCATTTCTAAATCCTCAGATGGCTTTGCAGAGGGTGTTAATTGAGGTACAGCAATTTCTTTTTCAACTTCCTCATTTTCCTGCGAAACTTCCTCAACCCGAGGTTTGATTTGTCCGGCAGCAAGTCTTCCTAACATTTTAGAAGTACTGAATTGACTCATCTAAACTCCTCCTATGACACCTATAACTATTAAGGTAGCATAAACAACTTAAGGAATTATTAACAACAATTACATTTTTATAAAAAATACTATTGAGTAGTGAGTCTGTTTTACGTTATGTTAAAACAACCTATTAGAAAAATAGGTTCAATTGTCATTTATGGATGAATGCAATTGCCTTTTTGACCTAAAAAGTCAGGGCAATTAAGAACCAATAGAGCCCAACAATAAAGCTCTAGAAAAGGAGGAAACATGGCTAAAGGTGAAGTTAAGTGGTTTAATAATGCCAAAGGTTGGGGCTTTATTATTCCAGAAAACGGTGGAGATGATATTTTTGTTCATTTCTCGTCAATTCATGGCACAGGCTATAAGACCCTGGCTCCTGGACAAATAGTCAATTATGACGTGGAGAATGGCGATAAAGGCTTGCATGCCGCTAATGTGATTGTGCTCAACGAAAATGTTGAAACGGAAATGGCTTAATGAGTTAACGCAGTATCAAGGTGGTGCTGCGTCCCTAAGTCAATCAAGATTAAATTTCGCACAAATACTGAATTAAAAACTGTCTTCATGTATGATGGCCCTATTCTATTTCAGGTCGCTGAATTACTGATGAAGCATGGTTTACTACTTATAAATCTTGGCACTCCTAACAATACAGATTTCTCTTCTGTAAGGAGTTATTTACGCGAATTTCTTACCGATAAGCGCGTTATCGATCTACCTGCTTTTATTCGTTATGCGTTAGTCTATGGGATTATTTTACCATTCCGCACCAAGCGTTCTGCTCATGCTTATCAATCCATATGGACGGAACTAGGGTCACCTTTACTTTTTCATAGTCAGAGTTTAGCGAAGCAAATCCAGGAAAAGATTGGACCGAAATATAAAATCGCCCTTGGAATGCGCTATGGAAAACCTTCCATTGAGTCCGCTTTGGACCAATTAAAAAACTGCGAATCCATTACTGTATTACCCTTATACCCGCAATATTCCTCTGCGGCGAACGGATCATCTATTGAAAAAGTCATGCGCATCATCAGTACCTGGAATTTAATTCCATCTATTCAGATCATTAGTGATTTTTTTCAAAACCAGGCTTATGTGAAGGCCCAATCCGAGGTTATTAAACCTTATCTTCAAGAAAAAACACATGTACTCTTTAGCTATCATGGGATCCCGGAACGTCAAATCACCAAAAACAGTTGTAAATCGATTTGCAGCGAAGCTTGCCCAGCTTTAACCGATAAACTACGGGGATGCTATCGCGCCCAATGTTATGAAACCAGTCGTTTATTGGCAAGGGAGCTTGGTTTATCTGCTT
Organism: Fluoribacter dumoffii NY 23; assembly: GCF_000236165.1. NCBI lineage: Bacteria > Pseudomonadati > Pseudomonadota > Gammaproteobacteria > Legionellales > Legionellaceae > Fluoribacter > Fluoribacter dumoffii. The sequence goes on from NZ_CM001373.1 coordinate 2,885,043, forward strand.
CAGATTACACTACAGCCTTTCAATCAAGATTAGGCAAAACACCCTGGATAAAACCTTACACCGATCAAATTCTCAATGAAGTGCATGCCAAGAAAATTGAGCATCTTATTATAGTTTGTCCTTCATTTGTTGCTGATTGTCTGGAAACTCTGGAAGAAATAGGAGTTCGCCTTCACCAACAATGGATAGCATTAGGTGGGAAAGAATTAACTGTCGTTCCCAGCATGAACACCGACCCCGCATGGATAAAAGCCATACTCGCCATCACAGGGATCCAGCCGGACATCCCGCATGGGAGCAGCTTGTGAATTTGCAATTAATCATCCAAAAAATCTGCGATAAGTTGTTTTCCAAATACAAGATTATTGGATTATTTGCCCTCATCCTTACAGCGTTCAGTATTTATTTTCTATTTTATTCACCGGTAAAAAACGCCCCCCCTTCGCCTGCCAAAATAGTTGAAGTAGTGGTGCTAAAACCTTCCACTATTGAAAAAACCATACGCCTTATAGGTACCGTACGTCCAAAACATGCCACAGTTCTTGTTGCAAAAGGGTCTGGGATGCTTGATATCCTCATGAGCTCAGGGGAACCCGTTAAAAAAGGGGATTTAATTGCGAAAATAACCAATCCAGACATTGAGCGAAGTTATAAGCTTTCCAAAGAAACAGAAGAACTGGAAAATACTCAATACAAACGCCTCCAAAGTTTGCAAAAAACAGGCTTTGTCAGTGCAAGGGAAGTAGAAGAGAAAAAAAGAATCTGGATCGATTCTCAAAAAGAGAAAGCCAGAACTAAAATAGAGCTGAAAAATATGCGTTTTTATGCTCCTTTCGATGGCGTCATTGGGGCCTTTAAAATTAAAGAAGGAGCACAAGTTACAGAAGGTGTTCCTGTTGTTACTATTTACGATCCGAATTCATTAACCGTAGAAATCGATATACCTTGTACAAATAATCACTCGATCAAAGAACATCAACCCATCTATATTTTTGACCGGGTTTATCATCTGAATCATGTTCAGAAAATGATAGATGATGAAACGCATATGTGCCCTGCGGATGTTGATATTCAATGTCCTCATTGCCTCATAGGTGCCAGCATATCCAGTCAGCTTGTCATAAATAAGAAAACAGGGACGCTGGTCATTCCCACCCAGGCTTTATTCCTCAAACAAGGTAAAACCCATGTTTATAAAGTAATTGATAAAAAAATAGAACTGGTTAAAGTCAAAACAGGAATACAGGAAAAAGATAACGTAGAAATAACTTCAGGATTAAAATCCGGGGACCAAATAGTAAGTAAAAACCCTGAACGATTATATCCTGGGCTGGAAGTCTCAATTTTTAAGGATTAGTCATCCAGTTATGAAATTTACAAGCTATTTTTTAAAACATCCGGTAATTGCAATTATATTAAATTGCATGATTCTTTTTTTGGGAATTTTGTGTTTCCACTCTCTACCTTTGAGGGAGTATCCGGACATCAGTTTTCCTACTATTACAGTAAATACCCATTACCCCAATGCCAGCCCCGAATTGGTGGAGTCCGTAGTAACTAATGTTTTGGAAGATCAACTTGCTGGTGTGGAAGGGTTGGAACTCATGACTTCACGGTCGAATACGGGAAGCTCATCCATTACCTTACGCTTTCGTCCAGGAACATCCATGGAAAAAGCTTTGAATGCCGCACATGAGGCAGCACGACTTGCCCAACTCCCTGCAGCAGTAAAAGCTCCCGTAATTGAACGCCAAAGACAAGCAGACGGCCTCCCTTTTATAGGAATCGCTTTGGAGTCCTCTTCCCTGGATTTTGGAGAATTGACGCATTATGCCAATTTGAACCTGAAAAATGTTTTCCGTAGCCTAAAAGGCGTTTCCTCTGTCGAAGTATGGGGACAACCTTATACTTTCTCCATTCGTCTGGATCAAAAAAAACTGTACGCCTTTGGTATTAATGTCGACGAAGTTGCGCAAGCAATAGCCAATAATCGCTTATCTCTTCCTGCAGGTAATTATCAAAACAAAATTCCTACAACTCTCGATTTTGAATTAAAAACCCGAGAGGATTACGAAAATTTAATCATTAAAACTCAAAATTCGCATCCTGTTTTTCTTAAATCATTAGCTAATATTCAATTAACCACAGATAACAACCAGTTTCGAGTCAAAGTCAACGGTCATTCAGGTTTAGTCCTTTCCATAAATCGTACCTCGGATGCGAATCCGATTGACGTATCGCAAAGCGTCCGCAAAGAATTGGCTGCATTGAAAAAAAGTATGCCCGATGATCTTAAGACGCGAATTATCATTGATCAGTCCGAATTCATTAAGGCCTCATTAAAAAACATCCAATCGTCTATTCTTGAATCTATTTTCCTGGTATTAGTCATTATTTTTATTTTTTTGCGCAACGTGCGGGCCACCATAATCCCCTTGATTGCAATCCCGATTTCACTTTTTGGTTCCTTACTCTTTTTGAAAATTGCAGGTTTCACCGTCAACCAAATGACGTTGCTTGCGATGGTATTGGCTGTTGGATTGGTTGTTGATGACGCCATTATTGTCCTTGAAAATATATGGCGGCATATCGAAGAAGGTTTATCCCCCATGGAGGCAGCTTTAAAAGGATCGCGGCAGATTGGTTTTGCTATTGTCGCCATGACCCTCACCCTAACAAGCGTTTATGCTCCTATTGCGTTGATTGAAGGAATGATTGGGCAGTTGTTCATCGAATTTGCCATTGCCCTGGCAGGAAGTGTAATCATCTCGGGAGTAGTCGCCCTCACCCTTTCCCCTTTAATGTGTGCAATGTTCCTGCACAAAAACACGCATCATTTATGGCCTTTTATAGACAGGTTCTTAAGCGGACTTGCCCAATCCTATTATCAATTATTGAGCCTTATCATTTATCGAAAAAAAACGGTGCTTTTAATCGTTCTTGTATCCCTGGGGTCAAGTATAGTTTTTTATAAAATAATGCCGGGGGAAACAGCTCCCAAAGAAGATCGCAGCTTGATTGGTATTTATACCCCTCCCCTATCCGGCGAAAATCTGGATACTTTAGAGGTCACTACTAAAGGCATACAAAAAGCGGTAGGTAAAATTCCTGAGGCGAAAAATACATTAGTATTTCTAGGAAATTGGGGAAGCAGCATTGTCATGCCATTAAAACCCCACCAACAAAGAAATCGTTCCGCAGAGCAGATTGTGAACTCGTTAAAACCTAAAACCTCCCAATTACCCTCAGTTGATGCTTCAGTCTGGAGCTGGGATTCCGGTTTACCTGGGGTAGAAGATGCCCGTAACAACTCGGAATTAGAACTGGTTCTATCGACTACTGAAAATTTTAGACAGTTATTTGATGCTATTGAGCATCTAAAAAAAGTGTTGGATCAATCGAAGCAATTTGCCTCCACTCGTTATGACTTACGCCTCGACTCTATGGGATATTCGGTAAATATTGATAAAAATGCCTTGGCTGAGCTCGGCTTGAGCCCTGCACAACTGGCCAAAACTGTAGAGGTTTTTTTTAGTGGGGATAAATCCATGTCCTTTCAAAAAGATGGTGTGACCTATAATCTGACACTGGAAGGTTCGTCAAAACCCTGGACTTTAGATGAGCTTTATCTTACCACCCCTTCTGGTAAACGCGTTTCTTTAGGTGCAGTAGCTCAAATGAAAAGACGTGCTCAACCTACGGCATTAGAACATGTCAATCAAATGCGTTCGACTACTTTATATGCTCAATTACCTGAACAGCTCTCCTTTAAAAAAGGGATGGATAAACTGATGGAATTGGCGAAAAACAACCTGCCTCCTCAATATAAATTAACATGGTCAGGAGCCGCCAAAGCCTATAATGAATCGTCCCACACCATGATTTTGCTATTTGCTTTATCCATACTCTTTATTTACGCCATTCTTGCTGCACAATTTGAGGATTTTATTTATCCATTCATTATTTTGTTCACCGTGCCTCTAGCGTGTTTTGGTGCTTTAGCGTTGGCCTATTTATCGGGGCAATCTCTAAACATATTTACTCAAATAGGACTGGTCACTTTAGTAGGGTTGATTAGTAAACACGGCATCTTAATTGTAGAGTTCGCCAATCAACTGCAAAAAGAAGGCTTCCCTTTAATAGACGCGATCAAAAAATCATGCTCGTTAAGACTACGTCCTATCTTAATGACTACAGGAGCTATGGTTTTTGGCGCTATCCCCTTAGTCCTCTCCCATGATGCTGGGGCCGAGGCTCGACAAGCCATAGGGACAGTACTTATCGGCGGCTTGTGCATCGGTACCTTATTTACTTTATTTGTACTTCCGACTGTTTATTTCCTGATCTCCAAACTAGTAAAAAAGACTGGCCATTAATCCAAATAGCTCCTCTTGCCTGCAAATCAGGGCATAACCTCACACCGCAACAGCCGCACCTGTTAACCGATTAATGGGCTCTTGAATTTCCCTATACTTGCTCGGTTAATTTAATGTACTATGAAAACCGTTCGGCTTTTTAAAGGAGATTATGTTGAAAAGGATATGTTTTTTAATGATTTTTTTGGTTTCTCAAGCTACAGGTTCTGTGTTTAGCACCGAAGACGTCCAAAAACTGAGACAGAATTTTTTTGCCAACATTCACACCAATGGAGCCATAGTTGCTGCTCCCTCCAAACAAAATCCAGATTATTATTATGATTGGATTCGTGACTCGGCAATTGCGATGGGGTTAATTGAGAGCTGGTACGAACACTCCCATGCATTTACCTACAAAGAACGATTATTGACTTACGTTTCTTGGACTCGAAAGCTTCAACATCAATATGATTCCATACCCGGACAAGATATTTTAGGAGAGCCGAAGTTTTATATTGATGGCTATCCTTTTGAGGGGCCTTGGGGTAGACCTCAAAATGACGGTCCTGCTTTAAGGGCATCGGTATTGATTCGTTTTGCACAACTGTTATTGGATGAAAATGAAGTGGAGTATGTGCGCTCTAATCTCTATGATAAAAATCTGGATCCGGATTCAATGGGTGTGATTAAAATGGATTTGGAATACACCGCCCATCACTGGTCTGATAAAAACTATGATCTTTGGGAGGAGGTACTCGGGCATCACTTCTTCACTGCCATGGTACAACAAAAAGCGCTCCAGGAGGGTGCAGCCCTTGCCCGCAGACTTAATGACAACGAAGCTGCCATATATTATGAACAGCAAGCCAAGTTAATCAAAACCCGACTAAACCAGCATTTGGATTCCGCTCATAAAACAATTCAGGCAACCCTTTTACCCCATCCTGGACCCCGGAAAACTTTAGAACTTGATTCATCCATTATTTTGGGTGTTTTATTGAACTTACAAGCAGATGGCGATTTCTCCCCAAGCAGCTTTTATGTCAAAAACACTGTCCAGGCTTTATATGAGCAATTCAATTCAATGTTTCCCATTAATAAGAACCATGTTGGTGAAATTTTATTTGGGCGATATCCCGGGGACACTTACGATGGCCATCAAACGAACAGCATAGGAAACCCCTGGTTTATTTTAACCGCCACAATGGCTGAATATTATTATACGCTTGCCGATAATTTGCCTTGGGCAAAACACACAGAAATCGCCAAACACATACAAAGTGGAGATAATTACCTGAAGCTTATAAAAAAATATGCTCCTAACATGAAACTAAGTGAACAAATTAATTTAAATACCGGCATTCAACAAGGAGCTCCATCACTTACCTGGAGTTATGTAGCTGTTTTACGCGCTATTGAGTTAAGAGAAAAACTAACAAGCAAATTCCAACAGCTGGAAGTAGCCGCTTGATAATCCATGAGCGCTAGCCAGCTTGTAGTTTACTTCTGGCTAGCTCTTTAAAAAAGCTTTTCCCGCGAATCAATTCACCTTAAAAAACCCGTTTAGGCAGAAGGGAGATAAGAGGGTTCTTTTTTCCCAATCTCTTCTGGGGAAGCTATCACTTTACGTCCTAGCAAGCGTAAGGGCTTACCTGAAACGATATAGTTTTCAATTTGTTCCAAACTGATATTTTTGGTTTCAGGCATATAAAAGTAGGTATAAATTAGCCCTAAAATACAAATCCCTGCATACAATACAAAGGTATATTCAATCCCCATCATTTTTTCCAAAAGAGGAAAACTAAAAATGACCAGGGTATTAAAAGTCCAATTACTCATGGCAGAAAAACCCATACCCGCGCCGCGCACATGTAAAGGGAATATTTCTGCCATCGCAATATGAGGTATTGGCCCTACACTCACTGCAAAGGAAATAATATAAAGAATAAGGCAGGCAACTGACAAAAAAGGCAGCCAAATAACCTGATTGACGGAAAAGAAGCATAAAGCGAGCAAACTGACACACATGCCTGTAAAACCAAATAACAGCAGTTTGCGGCGACCTATTTTATCAACGGTAAGCATCGCAATGATGGTAACCAGTAAATTAACCAAACCAATCCCAATGGTCGCCAATATTTGACCGGTTATGCTATTCATACCCAAATTTTTAAAAATTTCAGGCGCAAAATAGATTACCACGTTAATTCCGCTCAATTGCTGTAAACAAAAAAGCATGGTCCCTAACAACAAAACAGGCAGTAGTGGACTTTTAAATAACAACAACCAACTTCCCTTTTGAGGCTCATTGGCTAATGTCATTTCGATAGCTGTTAACTCATGCTCAATAGAGGAATTTTTACGCAATTTTTTCAAGGCGTTGGCTGCTGCATCACGGCGCCCCACACTGCATAACCATCTCGGAGATTCGGGCATAAGTAAAATTCCGATGCACAACACCAAGGCTGGAAAGGCACTGGATGCAAACATGGCACGCCAGTCATGATTTTCAAGAAACAGGTAATTGACTGAATAGGAACAAACAATGCCTACAGTCATCGCTAGTTGATAAATGGCGACTACTGCCCCTCTTGTCTCATAAGTTGCTGTTTCAGCCAGGTATAAAGGCGCCATTACAGAAGCCATTCCGATTGCCAAACCCAAAATTAATCGTGAGATAATAAGAACGGAAATAGAGTCCGCAAATCCTGCCCCCAATGCACCCCAAAAGAACAACAAACCGGCAAAAGATAACAAGGTACGGCGACCAAAACGTTTAACCCCTTTTGATGCCGTAATTGCACCAATCAGCATAGAACCAAATAAGGCACCAAAGGGTAGGGCCGAAGCCATAACACCAATATGCGTTGCGTTTAATCCAAAATGATTTTTAACCAACTCTAATGAGCCGGCGATGATTCCCTCATCATAACCAAACAAAAATCCCGCAACCGAACCAATAATTGCAACAACCCATGTCATATTTCACTCCTTGAATTGATGACGCTCAAATTCGGCCAAAACGAACTTTCTTATTCGAAACAGGCTAATCCCATCCTCTAACGCTTTGGCGTGCAGCAAAAGATAAATCAGTGATTAAGGACCAATTGCCTTTTTTAGTTGCTTCTTCAGGAACTATCCAGGAACCGCCAACGCATGACACGTTAGGCAGTGCCAGGTATTCTCCAAAATTTCCCTCATTAATTCCACCTGTAGGACAAAACCTTGCTTGTGGGAATGGACCATAAATCGCCCGCAACATATTACTCCCTCCAGCAACTGTGGCGGGGAAAAACTTAAAATGGGTGTATCCCAAAACCAATCCATCCATTAATTCGGAAATACTTGATATGCCCGGGATCAGTGGAATACTGGAATCGCATCCGGCAAGTAATAAGTCCTGGGTTTTTCCAGGGCTTAGCGCGAATTTTGCACCCAAACTCTCTACCTGTTTTAATTGTTGGGGTGTGATTACTGTACCAGCACCAATTAAAGCTTCAGGGAAGGTATCTGCAAGTAACTTAATCGCATCTAAAGCGACTGGTGTTCGCAATGCAACTTCAATGATATGAATACCGCCCGCAAATAAAGCTGTAGCTAAAGGCACAGCATGATCTATTTCTTTAATTACAACCACCGGGATTACTGGTGATGTACAGAATATTATCTCCGGTTGCACCTTCCAATTTGGAAACGACATGAGCCTCTCCTTAGTCGACTTTAGTCTATAATAAAGCAACAGTTAACTTGGGATCAAAAGACAATGCACCCAAAGTAACTTTCATTTTAGAGAACTCTTTAATCCACAAAGAAAAGAGCTCCCCTATTTAACCTATCTATTTACTCAGTCCAGGATTGTTTTAAATAAACCGCAGCGCCCAACATACCTGGTTGTTCGGCAGTGATGACATAGGTCGGAATTTCTGCATTAAAATCACTAAAACGACCTTTATCTTCAAAACGAGATCGGAACTCACTTTCAGGTAACAATGACATTAATCGTGGCACAATACCACCGGCAATATAAACACCTCCAAAAGCCGCTACCATTAATGCCAAATCCCCGGCATAAGAACCTAAAATAGCAAAAAATTGTGCCACCGCTGCTTTCGCAATAGTGCATTGCTGTGATAAAGCCAAGGTAATAATTTCTGAGGCGGGAATGGGAGGCTTTTCTTGTTCATGTAAAGCTGCCAGGGCTTGATATAAATTTTCCAGACCATGACCTGATAACAAGCGTTCATAGGATACATGAGCATATTTTTTTTTCAAATAACAATAAATAAACCATTCCTGCTCTGTTTTTGCTCCCCAACTGATGTGTCCCCCTTCTCCGGCATGAGCTGAGTATTCTTTGTGATTGGCGAAAAGAAATGCAACTCCTAACCCTGTTCCAGCGCCTAAAACCACTCTTGTCCCATTAGGGTCGGCATATCCTCTTCCAATGTGTACCACTTGCTGTTCCGATAAAACGGGGAGGCTCATTGCAATGGCATTAAAATCATTCAAAATCTGCAGCTTTGTCAGACCCAGCCTGTGTTTTAATTCGCTGATGGAAAAACGCCAATGGGCATTGGTCATACAGACCACATCACCAAGAATTGGACAAGCAATTGCGAGCGCAACTTGCCTGATTTCTTCCAATTTGTGTTGCTCTTTATAAGCTAATAATACCGATTCCAGGGTGTTATAGGCGGCGCATGAATAAATTTCAATTTTATCCATCACCAAATTTTCTAAATTGACTCGGCTAAAGCGTGCAAAAGTCCCGCCAATGTCAGCAACGATTGCATACGATTTTAAACCCTCATTACTCATAACAGGACTCTTTTCCCTGAAACAAACTGCACGCCCCTTGCTCAGCCCCGGTAAACTGCACTCTTAAACTGGTAAACAATTCCCGGCCTGTACCGAAATGGAATCCTGTTGCAGGCAAAGCAGCTTTTGCTCTTAACTTCAACTCTTCTTCAGCGACAAATAATTGCAATAGGCCTTCTTCCGCATCAATCAAAATCATATCCCCGTTTTCAATGCGCGAAAGGACTTCATTATCGAGCGCTTCAGGAGTAACATGAATTGCCGCTGGCACTTTACCAGAGGCTCCGGACATACGTCCGTCAGTTACCAATGCAACTTGGTAACCTTTATCCATTAGCACCCCAAGCTTGGGAGTTAATTGATGCAATTCGGGCATCCCACAGGCTTTAGGACCTTGAAAGCGCACCACCACAATACAATCTTTATCCAACATCCCCTTTTGGAACATCTGCTCGAACTCTTCCTGACTGGAACAAACAATGGCGGGAGCCTTAATCTTGCTCCTTCCTGCGGGTAATCCGGAAGTTTTAATCACAGCCCTCCCTATATTTCCACTCACTACTTGCAATCCTCCCTGAGTTTTAAAAGGAGCTTTAGCAGAAGTTAATACCCGCTCATTAGTGGAATTGGAGGGCCCAGAAACCCATACCAGTTGTTCATTATCCAATAGGGGCTGTTGGGTATAGCGTTGTAGACCGTGCCCCATTACTGTATCTACATCTTCATGTAATAAACGGGCCTCCAGTAGAGTATTAATGAAATAAGCCATCCCCCCTGCCTGCTGGAAATGATTAATGTCGGCATCGCCGTTGGGATAAATTTTGGCAATTAGGGGAGTGACTGCCGATAATTGAGCAAAATCATCCCAGTTGATTGAATACCCTGCTAGGGTTGCAATCGCAACGAGATGCATGGTGTGATTGGTTGAACCGCCGGATGCTAATAACGCCACAATACCATTAACCAGATTTTTTACATCAAGCAGCTGCCCTATGGGCATATAGCCTTCGCTCAAATCGGTCAAGGCCAGAACCTGTTGTGCCGCATAACGAGTTAATGCATCACGTAATGGAGTGTTCGGGTTGATGAACGAGGAGCCTGGAAGCTGCAATCCCATAGTCTCAATAACAAGTTGATTGGAATTCGCCGTGCCATAAAAAGTACAGGTACCGGGAGAATGATAAGAAGCGGCTTCTGCCTTAAGCAAGGCACTGCGGTCAGCCTTTCCCTCGGCATACAATTGACGGATACGTGCTTTTTCCTGATTTGATATTCCAGAAGGCATAGGTCCTGCTGGAATAAATATGAAAGGTAAATGACCAAAACTCAATGCAGCCATTAATAAACCGGGAACAATTTTATCGCAAATTCCCAACAAAAGCCCGCCGTCAAACATATTGTGTGACAAACCGATAGCTGTTGACATGGCGATTACATCCCGGCTTAATAAACTGAGCTCCATTCCTGGCTGGCCTTGGGTTATCCCATCACACATTGCGGGAACACCTGCCGCAAATTGGGCTATACCTCCTGCAGCAGAAATCGCTTCTTTAATTAAAGAAGGATAATGCAGATAAGGTTGATGTGCTGAAAGCATATCGTTATAGGCAGATATTATGGCAATATTTGCTTTAGTCATGCCGCTTAGATTGAGCTTATCCTGCTTCGCGCAGGCAGCAAAGCCATGGGCCAGATTACCACAATGGAGCACACCGCGTTGAGGACCTTTAATACGGGATTTTTCTATATTTTCTAGATATAAATCTCTGCTGTGTGTACTTCGTTCACGAATACGATCAGTAACTTCCGCGACCACAGGGTGCATTTTTCTTTCCTTAAGGTGCATACAACACCTGAACATTGGCATCTCTATTATTTAAAAAGGCACTTACCGGCATTATCGTAGGATCGTGCTCTGCCATTGCTTGATGCAATACAGACAATTTTTTGGGACCCACCAAATGGAAAAAAATTACCCGACTGTTTAATAATCTTTTTTTGGACAAGCTTATTCGTTGATAAGGGGCTTTTTTAGGGCTGACGCGAAGTACTGCCCCCGCATTATCATCAAGACCCTGAAGAAGCTCATCAGAGCAAGGGAATAAAGAAGCTGTATGTCCATCTTCCCCCATACCCAAAACAACAGCATCAAAAGTAGGCAAAGAAGCAATAATGCGTTCTGTTTGTTCGATAGAACATTCTTCATTCAATAAACTGACAAAGTGAGCCCTGGATGCATGATTTTGAAGTAAAAACTGGCGGACTAAATGTTCATTTCGCTCAGAGTCATCAATTGCGACACAACGCTCATCGGCTAAAGTGATTGTCACTTTATCCCAGGGAAGATCTGTATTTGCCAAACCCTTGAATAAATTAATAGGAGTTTTTCCCCCCGAGAGAACCAAATATGCATGGCCACGCTTGTTGATTGCATCACAAAGAACATTTTTCAGCTGCTCAATCAAATCTTCAGTTAATAACGATGCTTCACTAAAACTATGTAACTGCATTTTGCTCACCCCATACATGTGCTTTGCCATTGTATAAACGTATTACCTCCAAAGGCCCCCAAGTTCCTGATGGATAAGTATAAAGGGGAGTATCTTGTCTTTCCCAGGCTTGCTTGATTTCATCAATCCATTGCCAGGCTTGCTCGACCTCTTCCCGGCTGACAAACAGATATTGATTACCTAACATCACTTCCAATAACAAGCGCTCATAGGCATCAGCAATTCTTTGCGAGTTAAAAAGATGGTTGAAATTTAAGTCCAACTTGCTGTCTCTTAATTGCATGCATTCACTTAGTCCAGGAATTTTGTTCATCATACGCAATTCCACACCCTCATCAGGTTGTAGGCGAATAATCAGTTGATTCGCAGAAAGATCCTGCTTGAATCGTTTGAAAATATTATAGGGTTGCGGCTTAAAGTAAATCACCACTTCACTTTGTTTTTTTGACAATCGTTTACCGGTTAACAAATAAAAAGGAACTCCCGACCAGCGCCAGTTATCAATATATGCCTTAATTGCGACAAAGGTCTCAGTGTTTGAATCTTTACGTGCCCCTTCTTCATCGAGATAACCGGGAATTTGTTGCCCTTTACGGACGTTGCCCACATATTGGGCCCGCACTGTATGTCCATGCACCTGCGCGTCGGAAATAGGACGTAATGACTTTAATACTTTTAATTTTTCGCTGCGGATACATTCAGCGTCAAGGCTCATTGGCGGTTCCATTGCCAAAAGTGACAGTATCTGTAATAAATGGTTTTGCAGCATATCCCGTACTTGGCCTGATTTATCATAGTAAGCCCACCGGCCTTCAACCCCCACCTCTTCAGCCACGGTAATTTCCACTTTATCAATGGCCTGGTGATCCCAGTTTGAGGAAAAAATGGCATTAGCAAAACGGAGTACCAGAAGGTTTAGCACCGTTTCTTTACCTAAATAATGATCGATCCGGTATATCTGGCTTTCCGCAAAAAAGTGAGCCACTTCATTATTAATGGCAATAGATGAAGGCAAATCATGGCCAATGGGTTTTTCTAAAACTACCCGCGAGGGCTGCTTTGTCAAACCAATACTGGAGAGACCCTTGCATGTTTGCGCATAAAGCGATGGAGGGATGGCAAAATAGGAAATAGGGATTCGTTTTTCAGGGCTTACATAGTCCGTTATTTTTGCAAAATCTTCAGTTTGCGTTAAATCGATTTGACAATAGGCCAATCTGTCAACAAGACAGGACCAAATCTTTTCATCAAGCGCTTCACCTAAAAAAGTCTGGATTTTGGTTTTCATTAAACCAATGAAATCGTTTAAAGTGAATGAATCGCGTGCACAACCTATAATGCGTGTATCAGCATGAAGCAAATTAGCGCGTTCTAGTTGATACAATGCGGGAAATAACTTACGACAAGACAGATCCCCCAAGGCACCTAATATTATTAAATCACAAGGATACTTAGCAGCTACTTCTCCGATCATGTTTGTCCTAAACAGGTTCTTTTTGGAGGTTCAATACTAAATTGAAAGATTCCCCAAATCAACCTAAATCAAAATTCTCCTGAAAAGCAGTTGCCTTTTGAATAAAACGGGTTAAGGTGCTGTTTTCTGGGTAAATTATTGCAAAAGCTCATTTTTATGCTATATGAAATAAATAAGGTAGCTGTTCGCTTCTGCCGGACATCCTATGGCTTAGCTTTGGAGCGATGACTTAGATGAGTAGTTGGAGTATTTACCTTAACCTAAATCATTATTAGGAGAAGCAGATGCTTAATAAGAGATTTTCAGAAAGACTAAATAAAGAACTTGATAATATTGGTGCTCCCGAGTCCAGTGCAGAACGTATTGAAGTATTATCAAAGCTGGTTAAGATTCCAAAATTTAAAGCCGAAGCATTACTGAACGGCGCCACAAACCCAGATGAAAAAATACTTAATGCTTTAGCACAAGAATTTGAAGTAAGTGCTGATTGGCTGGTGGGTAAAAGTGACTCATCTCATTAATTTTTTTTTATTTTCTACTCGCATAATATATATATTGGCTATAATTAAAACAAAATAGTTAAAGTTGTGGGATATCTGTATTATGCGAACACGTATAGATGCATCAATTATACCTTCTCTAAAGCAACAAATCGGTCACTATCAAAATAAGGGTGAGTTTTGTATTAGTCCTGAAGGTGAACAAGAATTATACCGAGACATTGAGGAATATGAACAAACTCGCTTTGACTTAGCTAAAACCTATATAGATAAATTTCATTTGCATATTGATCCCCAGGACTCTTCCGACCCTCAATTTTTTAGAAAACAATTTTTAGAATACATCCAGAATCATTCTTTTCCTGTATATGCCGGCGATCCCGAAAAACGCAAAACCAATCCCGAGCAAGCGACCATTAATATGGAAGACCTTCTTGATGAACAAGGCGCCTATTTATATAAGCGCGCTCTCGCCGAAGAAATGAACAGTAGAGAATTTAGAGATGCGGTAGTAATCAAATCGACCACACATTTTGATGGAGCAAGATGGTTGGAACGCCCTGTGGTGATCGTTGGAGGCCCTTCAGCCTCAGGAAAATCCTATGCAGCTCAAGCTGCAGTAGAAAAGGCTAAGGAATTTTTGGCAGCAGATTATAGCGATATGAGCGGAAATAATGTTGTTGCGGCAGATGGCGGGATTGTCCGTGAAGTATCCCAAATGCGTAAACTCGTTATTCAATTAGCTAATAATCAAGGATATACAGGTATTAAGAATTTACATGGCGAATCAAACAAGATTATGGATGTGATAAAAGACCATGTCCGCGAAGCCGCATTTTTAACCCCTGGAATCGGGGTTGTAATTCCAGAAACCTTTACAAAAGGAAAAAGTCTGCTGAAACGAATTGGCGAATTACCCGATACCAAGAATATCTTTACACGGGTAGTCGGCCAAAACGATACCATTTTTCAAAAAGTTGTGGCTTTTATGGGTTCAAGAAGGGCTTGGAAAACAAAAGACTTTAATCCAGAACCTTTAGATTTAAATAAAACTGGCTTATGCGAATCAAAAGCATACGGTAAAAATGGATTTTTTTGGGGAAAACTTTTTTCAGAAAGGGCAGAAAAAGAATTTAGAGAAAAAGATAAAAATAAACTCTATATGCGCATTACTAATGACCTCATTATTGTAAAACCTGATCCTGCGCAACCTGGCAATTGGATTCCTGGAAAAAGAAATGATGAAGGCGCCCGTTTAATCTCCGCAGGGCCCTATAAACAGTGGAAGGCATTACCTGATAATGATAGGCCCGAGCTTATTGCTTATTGCAATGCAAACTCCAAAACCTTAATTACCACATCTCCGCAAATAGATTTCCTCATAGCTCAAAAACATGTGGAACATCGAGTTGAGGCGTGCAAAGAGAAAATTACTAAATTAACAGCCAAAAATCCCGCTAATGAAGAAAAAGTTAGGTGTCTTAAAACAAGACAAGCTTTCCTGGAAGGTCTTGCAAGCTTTTCTTTGCATAATTTAGATAATTGGCATGATATCAGGAATATAAAAATACAAATTGAAGATCAACTTCTTACCTTAAGCAGGGATCATAATGCGAAAAAAATTCTCAGCAGAAAAACAATGAACGCCGTCAATGAATTTTTAGAAACACTGGATAAGGCAAACAAAGAACTCCAAAACAGCCCCACTTTCTATGATGATCGTGAATATACAATGTTTTTTAAGAAAAAATATAATGAAGCTTTAAATAAATTCGAAAATCTGGATGAACATGGGGAAGAGCAAACCAGCCCCTTTACCCCCTCTTAAACAGTCCTCCATGCCCTTTTTTCTGGTAGTGTAGATTAATACAACAAGGAGGTTGTTTTACCTTCATCGAAAATTTTATTTGTTTTAAAATAGATAATAATTTACAATTTTTCCTCATAGTTTGGCTAAAAACTATATTTTGCAGCCATTTTTTAAACAAAATCATGGGAATACCGCGTGTCTATAACCCAAGTCGATAATTACCAAAATAAATGGAATGCCTTTATTGGAATCGCTTTGCTCTCTTTCGGTTGCTATCTTGATTATACAGTCGTGAATGTGGCGTTACCCACCATACAAGAAGAATTACATGCAAGCCTGGTTTCAATTCAATGGGTAATGAATATTTATTTTCTGGCTTTATGTGTGTTGGCTACAGTAATGGGAGGACTTGGTGATTTATATGGAAGGCGTCGATGTTTGTATCTGGGTGGTGGAATTTTCATAATTGCCTCTATTATTGCCGGCATGGCCACCCAAATCCATTGGTTAATTTTAGGACGCTTATTTCAAGGAGTAGGGGCTGCAATTATATTTCCTTTAGGCCTTTCCTTATTACCCCAATTTTTTCCTGAGGAAGAACAGGGAAAAGCCTTAGCTTGGTTTGGCAGCATAGGGGGAATAGGTTTGGCGTTGGGTCCGCTTTTAGGTGGGCTTATTGTTACTTATTTTGGATGGAAATGGATCTTCTTCATCAACATTCCTATATGTCTGCTCGGATATGCATTTTGTTTCAAATCCGTTTCAGAATCGCCTAAAAATAGCCAAAAAGTTTCTTTAGATATAAAGGGAATGTTCCTTCTTGCTTTCAGTATGGCCGGACTTGTACTCGGTTTGATTTATACCCAAAATTATGGATGGGCCGCACCAATTACCTTGACCTGCTTTGCGGTAGCTGTGGTTACAGGTATTTTTTTGGTTAAAACTGAGAATAAACATTCTAACCCTCTCATTGATTTTAAAGATTACTCCAATCTGCTTTTCTTAGCGGGAGCTATTCTTTGTCTTTTAGCCGGCATATTGAGTGCTGTCACTTTATTTTTTGACCCCCAATATTTACAAATTATAAAAAGTCAGTCAGCAAAATTATCAGGATTCATTTTGTTTGCCATTCCAGTCTCCGTTTTCTTAATGGCATTTTTTGTAGGAAAACTGATTCAATGCGTGGGCTTGTTGCATACAATCATGGTAGGCTTGTTTTTGGCTTGTTTCTCTATCCTGTTACAAGTATTTTTTGCAGGAGGCACCTCCATAATCTACATCATTTTTGCATTTATTTGTCTTGGATGCATGTGGGCGATGGGTAATACGGCCTCAATGATTGCCGCACAAAAAGCTGTAGGCCCTGAGCGTGCAAGCGTTGCCACAGGATCTTTGGTCACTTTATTTAATATCGGTGGGTCTATAGGTTTAACC
Organism: Fluoribacter dumoffii NY 23; assembly: GCF_000236165.1. Classification (NCBI taxonomy): domain Bacteria; kingdom Pseudomonadati; phylum Pseudomonadota; class Gammaproteobacteria; order Legionellales; family Legionellaceae; genus Fluoribacter; species Fluoribacter dumoffii. The sequence goes on from NZ_CM001373.1 coordinate 2,901,944, forward strand.
CTTGCTATTGTTATTTATAATTTTGTAACTCATCATTATCTCTATTCCCTTACCGTTTCCAATGCAAATGGAATCGATGAATCACAGATTTCCAGTTTAAAAGATTTCATAGCAAACCCTGTTCATTCATTACAACTATCAGAGCACAGTTCAACCCATCAACTCTTTAACACAATTTTTATGAAGGGGTTTACCGGAGTGATGACATTTTTGCTTATCTCTTCTCTTATCGCATTCACAGTTATTTGTCGAAGCAGAAAGGCAGGAAACAAAATGAAAATAAATGCACTAGACAGTGCAAAAAGCTAAAGGGTTAACGTGAATAGTTTAAGGTGCATCCATGCTGCACTGAGATAAAATTAACCGTGAAACCGATCGTTTGCACTGATTGGTTTGGCATGTTTTTCAATATATTCAATTATTTTTCCGGCAATATTGATACCTGTAGCTATTTCCACACCCTCAAGGCCTGGGGAAGAATTAATTTCTAAAACTAAAGGCCCATGGTTCGAACGAATTAAATCAACACCTGCAACTTTTAAACCCATTGTTTTAGCTGCACTCACGGCAATAGATCGTTCTTGCGGGGACAATTTTACCTTTACAGCTTTTCCACCCTGATGAACATTCGCACGAAACTCGCCATCCTTTGCTTGCCGCTTCACAGCAGCAACGACCTTCTCACCTACCACAAAGCAACGAATATCAACCCCGCGGGATTCCTCAATAAACTCCTGCACCAAAATATTGGCATGCATTTCTTTAAAAGCATTGATAATACTCACCGCCGATTGATGGCTATCGGCAAGGATTACTCCTTTGCCCTGGGTTCCCTCTAATAATTTAATAACTAAAGGGGCGCCACCAACCATGCGCACTAAATCCTCAGTGTCATCAGGTGATTGGGCAAAACTGGTTAAGGGCATAGGAATACCTTTACGCGCCAGTAATTGTAATGAGCGGAACTTATCACGAGATCGTGAAATAGCTAAAGATTCATTTAAAGTATACATGCCCATCGTTTCCATATGACGTAACACTGCGGTCCCATAATATGTATTCGATGCACCAATTCTGGGAATGACTGCGTCAAAATGAGGCAACGGCGAGCCGCCTCTATAATGAACTTTAGGACAAGAAGCAGCGACATTCATGTAACAATATAAGGGATTAATAATACTAATTTCATGACCAGCAGCTTCTCCCTCTGCTTTAAGACGCTTGTGAGAGTACAAATGGGGATTAGTGGCCAATATTGCAATTTTCATGAAAAACGCTTTCCTCAACTTTTTATTTTTATTATAAAAAAATTCATATTTAAAAATATGTTACAACAGGCTCTTATAAATAAAGCCTAGTCTAAAAAATTATAAAATCACGCGACGTTAAAAAATAAATTTACAAAAATACCCTCCATTAGGAAACCAGTAATAAATAATCTTTTGCCAATAAATCTGCATGATGCGGGGTAGTAAAAAATGCATTAAGTTCCCCCTGAGGATTGAACAGCATTAAAGCACCGCTATGCTGAATATCATAATTTTTTGAGTCATCACTACCCTTTTCAATGATCTTCGCATAAGCAATACCCATTTCCCGAGTCATCGCTTTAATGGAGTTTTCATCTCCACGAGCCCCATAAAAATCAGGATGGAATGAAGTGACATAACTACGCAATTTTTCAGGGCTGTCACGTTCCGGATCAATGGAAACCATGACGATATGAGGTAGATTTTTTACCCCTTTTTCTTCAAGGATACGATACATCTTGGACAATTCTGCCATGGTAGTTGGACAAACATAACCACAATTCGTAAAGCCAAAAAACATTAACGTCCATTTGTCTTTCAAGCTTTTATTATCAAATGATTTCTCATCGGTTCCGGTTAAACTGAACCGATTCACCGGCCGTGGATTCTCAAGGTATGTTCCATGGAAGGTTGTTACATCGATTTTTTTCTTAAAATGAAAATGTTGGCCTACAAAAATTCCAGAAAACAATCCGGCAAGTGCCAAGACTACAACTACGGTAAAAGTAACACTTCTCGCCTTTAAACTCATATTACCCCCTTAGAGGAACGTACAGGAAATAAGTCTCACAACCCGTTTCTCAAAAAAATACTTAAGAAATGGTAGGGGACTTATTTCGTACACATTCGCTATAAATAATGATCTAACAATAAAAAAACAAACAATAACATCAAATAGACTATTGAGAATCTAAACGTTTGCATGGCAACTACCGGTTTATCTGTACGATACAGCTTGTGGGACCAAAATAAAAATCGTCCTCCAAGCACTAAGGCACCCAGTAAATAAAAGAGGCCGCTCATACCGACAACAAAAGGCAGGATGCTCACTACGAGTAACAAAATGGTATATAAATAAACATTTAATTTAGTAAATTCAATTCCATGAGTTACCGGTAGCATAGGGATTTGTGCATGCTGGTACTCTTCATAGCGATAGATTGCCAACGCCCAAAAATGAGGAGGGGTCCAGATAAAGATAATTAACACCAACAATAAAGCTTGAGGATCCAGCTGATTTGTTACAGCAGTCCAGCCAAGTAAAGGAGGAGCAGCTCCGGCTAACCCACCTATTACGATGTTTTGTGGTGTTGCCCTTTTTAAATAACCTGTATAAATACCTGCATACCCAATCAATGTTGCAAAAGTTAGCAATGCGGTTAATGGATTAACGAAAATCACAAGAATAGTAAGACCAATACTTCCCATGGTTAATGCGAAAGTTAGAGCCTGACGCACCGAAACCTGGCCACTGGCAACAGGTCTTTTTTTAGTTCTGGCCATGATGGCATCGATTCTTTTATCTACCAAATGATTAATTGCAGCAGCACTTCCTGCACATAATCCAATGCCTAATAAAGAATAAATTAATAATGATAAATTAACCCAGCCAGGTGTGGCTAAATACATGCCAACAACTACTGTCAACAACATGAGCAATACTACCCGAGGCTTGCAGAGTTCGAGATAATCCCGCCAGGCAGTTGAGGAGGGGCGAACATGATCAATGTGCATTATTTAGCCCCTTACGCGTAAAATGAAGTGTACTGAAAACCGTTGCCAATAAAACAGCAGCAACCCCATTATGAGCTACAGCCACACTAATTGGCAGCAGATAAATTACATTCAAAATGCCTAATGTAAATTGAACCAGGATAAGCAGGAACATCACTGCAGCCGCTCCTTTCAAATAATTGGAATTACTGCGGCACCAAATCAATAAAGAAAGAATGAGGATGTACGCTGCGGTAATTACAGCCCCTATTCGATGAATAAACTGGATCGTCACCCGCACATCATGATCCAATAAACCACCCTGATAATTAGCTCCTACTGGCGAAAATAAATTAAAACCTTGGGCGAAATGCAAATCGGGCAGCCATACCCCATTACACTGAGGAAATCCGATGCAAGAGATTCCTGCATAATTCGAACTGACCCACCCACCCAAAGCTACTTGCAGGAAAACGATGAGTACACCTACACGCAACCAGGGACGCCAGAGGGGAAAATCCTGCCCTTTAAGGGAACTGATTTGCAATCGAAAACGGCTTAAACACGCCACGATCAGCATTCCACCCAAAAGATGCCCCATGACGACCACAGGCAGTAACTTCAAGGTTACAGTCCACATCCCCAAGGCCGCTTGAAATAAAACCAGAATAAATAAAGCAGCAGGCAAATGCCAGGGCATTGCAGAATCACCTTTTAAACGTTTTCGTAATGCATAAAAACTGATGAAAAAGATCAATAAAGCCAAAGTCCCTGCAACATAGCGATGAGCCATTTCAGTCCATGCCTTTCTTGATTCAATAGGAATGGTGGGATATTGAGTCTGGGCAGCCTGCAATTTTTCCTTGGCGCTTGGAAGGACAATCTGTCCATAACACCCAGGCCAGTCAGGACAACCCAGGCCCGCATCCGTCAAGCGGGTATAGGCGCCGAGCATCACTACAAATAAAGATAAAAGTACAGCACATGATACTACATATCGTAATAATTTATTCTGCATCAGATTATTCACTCTTGTTTTCTGTTGCATTCAGCAACACCTTCAAATCTTTATATACATCATTGGGATTGACTTGAGATGCATAACTAAGAATCAGATAATTCCCTGGATCAGCTAAAAATACTTTATTTTCTGAAAACAAAGGATTTTCCCCTATCAGTTCAGTCTCAGATAATGTTGCCACTTTAAAATCGATATCCTTTAAAAAGGCTTGTTGTTCTTGCGATAAAGAAGGCGCCTTATTACCCAGAATAAGCCACTGGTCGACCTGATATAATTTACGTCCAAGCGCCAGGCGGATTCGAGCCAAAACATCAAGCTGTTTCATGCATTGCTGCTCACAAGCCTCAGGACTCCAAAAAATAATCCGCCATTTGGATTTTCCTTCAAGAGTATTCAAGAGTACCGGCGGATTTAACAAAGTTCCTTTATTGATCCGTGACGATCCCAACCAGGAAGGATGCTGATAAAACAGATAAGCAGCTACCCCGGGTGCGACAAATACTACGATCAACAACAATAAAATATAATATTTACTGGTTTGCTTTCTCATTTTTCTTTCTTCAGATTTAATGCTACAAATATAATTAGTATTACCAAGGCCATCGCAAACCACTGCAAAGCATAAGCTAAATGCCGCTGCGGAGGCATGGATACTGTCTCCCATTCCCGCACAAATCCATGTGTGTCTTGCTTGTCGAGGCGAATAATAAACGGAGAGACTGATTTTTGCAAAATTTGACTCATCAATTGATCATCCACGCGTTCCAAAATGATCATTTTATTCCCTTTCTCTTCCAAAGCCGGTCCTAAAACCCATTGATTTTTGCTTGGAAAGTACGCTGAGCCCTGTAATTCTACAGTCCCTTTGGGAATTTGAATATTGGGAAGAACTCGACGGGTTAACTCTCCAGGAACCCAGCCCCTGTCCACTATAATAATTGTACCGTCATCCAACTCCAACGGAGATAATATATCGTAACCAAACTGATGTTTATGATGCTGATTGTCTAATAAAAAAATTTGGGATAAATATTTTCCTTTTAAAACAATGCGTTCATATTGTAAGGGCAATTTTTCCTTTGAAGTCCAGCGGACGGGGCTTTGCTTTTCTTGCGTCTTTTGTGCAAGAATCATTTTTGTTTTTTCATCTGCTCGAGAAATTTGCCAAAAACCAAGGCGTACAAACAACGAAAAAAATAAAAGAGCAAGAAGCATCATCGGCCAGCTTGGGGTGAAACGAAATTTAAAACAGGTTAAACTAGGCATCATTATCTAATTGTTCAAATGTTAGTCATAATCAGACGGCAATTGCAGGAGTATAACAAATGATCACCAAAATTATCATCATCTTTGCCATGATTATCATTGCAGGCTCTTTAGCAAGCGGACTTATTTTTCTTATCCGGGATTCAGGGAACTCCAAACGGACCATTAAAGCCCTGACAATAAGAATAAGTATTTCAGTAAGTTTATTTATATTTTTATTAATTGCTTTTAAACTGGGTTTAATTAAGCCCCATGGCATTTAATCTAAGGGATAGACTATGATGCGTATCTTGTTACTTAGTTGTCTATTTTTATGTCATTGCCTCCATGCTGACACTATAAAGAACTATATGAATATTGCTGATAATATTCCCCAGATGGAAATTAAAGCAGATCCGCAAGCACAAGCCTGGGCTCGCTCGGCCCGTCATGTGTTAACAATAACTTGCGAAAGTATTGCCGAAACCATGATCCAGGCGAATGAAATCGCAAAAAATCAAGGTACCCCTGTTTTTTGCCTCCCCCCTAATGTACAACTGAATGCATTTACTCTTTGCGAACTGATTCAGCAGACTTACAAGGAAATTTCGAGCCAGCAAAGTGACAAGGATTCCATGACCGTCTCACAAGTAGCCTGGTTAGGGGCAAGTAAACGCTATCCCTGTCAACAAAATACTGCTGCTAAAAATGAGATGGTTCATGTTTCGGCAGCGTTAGGGCAACCCTCAGCAGTAAAACCTTAAATCTGCAACCTCAAGAAGGGCATCCTGTTTTTTAAATTTGGATGCAGGAATTATGAACCGCTCCTGCAGTTGCCTGGGTGACGGTTATGTTCTCACCCAAGCCTCAGTGTGATGGTGTCAGCGTTTGTCCGCAACCCGCTTCACTTATTGAGAAAATTCCTCAAATGCTTCCAGAGCTTCAGCAGCATACATTAAAGAGGGGCCACCTCCCATGTATACAGCCATGCCTAAAACTTCCAAAAGCTCTTCACGAGTTGTTTCCAATTTAATTAAAGCCTGGGAATGAAACCCGATACATCCTGGGCATTGTTTTGCAACAGCCAAAGCCATAGCAATTAATTCTTTAGTTTTTTTATCGAGTGCACCCTCTTTGGTTGCTGCTTGGGCAAGGGTTGAAAATCCGGACATTACTTCAGGCATTTCCTTACGCATTTTAGCTAATTGAGTGCTGATGTCTTTAGTAATCTGAGAAAATTTTTCTGACATTTAGAAAGCTCCTTTTGTAACTACTCATGCTCTCCCCCTACTATGAATCCTAGGTTAAGGGAAAGGTTTGAGTAATTATTTTCAAGTTAATTATGCCAAGTTGGCACCGCATTACTTTATTTAGAAAAAGAAAATTGATCAAGAAATAGCGCGATTTAGTCTTTCTTTCGCCAGGGTTAAGCGTCGTTCCACTTCGCCCAATTCTGATTTTACTTGCAAAATGGCACTGGAATTATCATTATGCCGTAAATGATGCAAAGCCCTGGCCATTGCTTTTTGTTGTTCTTCCAAGGTTTGAATTTCCAACTCAAGACTATTTATCCATTGCTGGCGTGTACTTAGCATCTTAATGCCAAAAGAAAGTTTTGCCTCGGGCTTATTCTTTCCCTGATGCATTTGGCATAAAACAACCAGAACATTAATTTTTTGTCTGATCCGCTCTGCCAAATAAAATGCACATCGTTCGTTTTGTTGGTTGGACAAAGTGCGAATATCAGCTTTGATTTCTGCAATACATGCAGCACCACTTACCTCCCCTTCAATATGAAATAAACCTCTTGGTAAGCGCTGACCCGAAAAAAAAGACCCGAGCTCGCTTATTTTCCATTCCAGCTCGGGTAATCTTGCCATTAACTGGCTTAGTAATTCAGTCGATTCTACAAATAAATCGGTCATGCTTTTATCCTTCTTACACATAAATAAGGAGGCTAGGCAGATGTCTTACTCGGGAACAGCATTTTCCAGCACTGCTGTTTTTTCCTGAGAAGTACTTATAAATGGTGGTAAACACATTAAAATTAGACCGATAATCAGGGTTAACTCATAACGGGCCATGCTCCCTACATTGATTCCCTCTGGAGGAATAAAACTTACGGCCAAAGTAGCACAAACACCAATCATTCCAATACCGGCAACAAACAGCATTCCCATGATGCCGCCAGGGATTGCAAAAGGTCGAGGGTGGTGAGGTTCTGTAAACCGCAATTTAATTGCTGCGGCAAACATGATGAAATACATCAACATATACAATTGAGCGGCTAACGCAGTCAGCAACCAATAAGATCCATTAACACTGGGCATAAACAAAAATAAACCAGATAAGACAGTGACGATACTCGCCTGCGTATAAAGCATTACCACTGGAGCCCCTTTTTTATTCGTCCGTTGAAAAAAATCGGGTAAATTCCCATCTTCTGCAGCAACCAATAACCCTTTTGTGGGAGCAATTATCCAGTTACTCACTCCGCCAAGTCCGCCAAGAACCAGCATTACCGCAACAACAGGCATCATCCAGTACAAATGATAGCTGGAGAAAAACGCCTCAAAAGCTTGCATAATGCCCGCTACTAAATTGATATCTTTCCCAGGTAAGACAATCGCGATGGCTAAAGAGCCAAGAATTAGAGTACTTAGAATAATGCCAACGGAATAGATTAGAACTTTTGGAAAAGCATGCTGCGGGTTGTTTACATCATTAGCATGAACCGTTGCGATTTCTATACCACAAAAAGACATGATAATTGCCGTTAGGGATACCCACATGGATTTATCCGATACATGCGGCACAATACTCGGAATATCAAATTGAATTTGCAAGGGATTTCCTTGAGTAACCCACACTGCCCCAAGGCCAATAATGAGGGACATGGGCAGCAACAGACCAGCAAGAGAACAGAGGTTACTGAATGCGGCAGATGACTTCATTCCCCGCAAGTTTAATAGTGTAGCCCCCCAAAATGAACTGACGATTACCGCCCACAGGAAATAGGGATTGCTAGTAAGTGCAGGATTAATTAAATAGCCAATGGTTCCTGCAACAAAAGATAAAATGGTGGGGTACCAAATTACGTTTTCAATCCATTGCAGCCATATGGCTAAAAAACCCATTTTTTTCCCAAAAGCCTGTTTTACCCATATGTAAATCCCCCCCTGGCGTGCCCATCCTGAAGCTAATTCTGCTGAGACCAATGCTGTGGGGATTAAGAAGAATAAGGCACCTAAAATAAAATAAAAAATTAATTGACTACCAAATAGAGCTGTAGCAGGTAAATTGCGTATACTGTCTACAGAACCAACAGTTATCATAGTCAAACTGAAAATTGTCAGTGAATGTTTTTTATCGATCATCGCATTCCTTCAGTGCAGTTTTGGGGCTTGCAGAAGCTATATTATATAGACATTAGCTTAAGAAACCCTTAATAATCGGGCAATAATTAAACAAAATGTTCCTTAATTTTGTTTGACAACCCTAGGTTTTTAGCATGCACTGTAAAATAGCATGATTTAGTTAGAAAATCTCTGCCTTTTTTCCTGTCTTTTTGCTCAAAATCACTCGCCCATGCAAGAGGGCTAGGCAATCTCGTATTTGTTTTGATAAAAGAATAAATTTGCACTCCCTCTAAGAGAAAAACCCCAAGAGCAAAACAGCGAAACCAATCATTTTGCAGATTATTTGCAGCAACTCTTTTGCTAATTTTCACTATAATAATGTTCAGGGATCTGAGTGATGAATGCAGCTTCCTGGATTACGAGAGCCTGGAGTTTCATATCATGGGCTCTCTGTGCTATAGTTTCTATTTTTTTTCGGGCAACACATTATGTTTGAAACCTTAACCGAACGTTTGACCCGCACCTTTAAAAATTTAAGGGGGCAAGGTCGATTAACTGAAGAGAATGTACAACACGCTTTGCGTGAGGTCAGGCTTTCACTGCTAGAAGCAGATGTTGCCTTACCTGTTATTAAAGAATTTGTTGAACAAGTAAAGCAAAAAGCTCTGGGACAGGAAGTGTTAACTGAACTCAATCCTGATCAAGCTTTTGTTAAAATCGTCCATGATGAATTGATTCATATTATGGGCAATGAACGTGTTGAACTTAATTTTAAAACCCAGCCTCCCGCAATATTTTTAATGGCGGGACTTCAGGGGTCTGGTAAAACAACCAGTACTGCAAAGCTGGCGCGTTACTTAAAAGAAACTGAGAATAAAAAGGTTATGGTAACGAGCGTCGACGTGTACCGACCCGCGGCAATACAGCAGCTTAAAGTATTAGCAGATCAAATTGGTGTAGCATTCTTCCCATCAGAAGCAAATGAACAACCTCTGGCCATTGCAAAAAAAGCAGTTGACACCGCCAAAAAACAATATATGGATGTATTGCTGATTGATACTGCAGGCCGATTGCATATCGATTCTGATATGATGGATGAAATAAAAGCCTTACACAAAGAAATTCATCCTATCGAAACTCTGTTCGTTGTTGACGGTATGACCGGACAAGATGCGGCGAATACTGCGAAAGCTTTTCATGAAGCCCTGCCATTGACCGGGGTTATACTCACTAAAACAGATGGGGATGCTCGAGGTGGTGCCGCTCTTTCGGTAAAACAAATAACTGGACAACCCATCAAATTTATTGGAAGCGGGGAAAAAGTAGATGCTTTGGAGCCCTTTCATCCTGAACGAATTGCCTCAAGAATTCTGGGTATGGGAGACATTCTCACACTTATTGAAGAAGTTGAGCGCAAAGCGGACAAGCAAGCCAGTGAGAAACTCGCTAAAAAACTAAAAAAAGGCAAAAGCTTTGATTTGGAGGATTTTAAACAGCAGCTTCTGCAAATGAATAATATGGGTGGCCTGGCCGGCATGATGAGCAAATTGCCCGGGATAAATCAGATGATGCCTCAGCAAGCTATGAAACAAGTCAGCGACAAAGCTATGGCACAAACTATCGCCATTATTAATTCGATGACCCCTAAAGAACGCCGGATACCCAAGCTTATCGTAGGTTCAAGGAAAAAACGCATTGCTTTGGGCTCAGGAACACAGATACAGGATGTGAATAAGTTATTAAAGCAATTTGAACAAATGCAAAAAATGATGAAAAAATTTACCAAACCTGGTGGAATGCAAAAAATGATGCGTGGAATTGGTGGAATGGCGGGTTTAAAAGGTATATTACCCGATGATTTTAAATAATTCGCAAGAATTACTTCACATGCTGAATTAATTTTCGTACAATACACGGCATTTTTACGTAACCACTCTAAAGTAGAGGAAAACAATGGTCGTTATACGTTTATCAAGAGGTGGCGCTAAAAAGCGTCCGTTTTATCATATGGTCGTTACTGATAGCCGCAAGCGTCGCGATGGCAGCTACATCGAGCGTATCGGTTATTTTAACCCTGTAGCTCGTGGACAAGAAGTACGCCTCCACATTGATGCAGAAAAATTAAGCCACTGGCAAAAAGTGGGTGCACAATTGTCTGATCGCGTAAGTGCTTTGGTCAAAGAATTTAATAAGAAAGAAAAAGGCGAAGCTGCTTAATAAAGTGAATAGTCAGGCGAACTGGATAGTAATTGCCCGTTTTGGGCGACCACATGGTATTAAAGGTTTTGTTACGGTTCACTCCTTCACAGAGCCTCGTGATAATGTCCTGAAGTATGCAAATTGGCATGCCTTTATTAATAATAAATGGCAGCCAATAAAATTAACCCATGCTGAAGTACAAAATAAATCCATTATAGTCCAAGTTGAAGGTTACCCTGAACGCGAATCAGTAGCTTGTCTTACTAATATAGAAATTGCAGTTCAACAGGAACAACTGGAAACACTGAAACCTGGTGAATATTACTGGCATCAACTTATAGGGATGAAAGTGATAAACCAACAAGGCGAACTTTTTGGAAATGTCACAGAGATAATCCCTACAGGTGCAAATGATGTGTTGGTTATAGAAGGTAATAAAAGACATTTAATACCTTATTTACCCGGCCAATTTATATTGGATATTGATAGCAATCGACAAATAATTACCGTTGATTGGGATGTGGATTTTTAAGTGGTGCTTCATCTCGGAGTAATTAGCTTAATACCCGAAATACTTAATTCCCTGAATTTTGGTATTACGGGCAGAGCAATTGAGCAGGAATTAGTCAAGATTGATTTCTGGAATCCAAGAGATTGGTCTTCCAGGCCCTACAGGCAAGTTGATGATAAGCCTTATGGTGGCGGTCCGGGAATGGTTATGATGTATGAGCCCTTAAAAGGGGCGATTTTGCAGGCGCGCAGGCAAATGCCGAGTCACTGTAAAACGATTTACCTAAGCCCCCAAGGTAAGGTAATTCGACAAAATGATTTAAACCAGGTGGCACAAGATAAACAACCCCTGCTTTTTATTGCCGGGCGATATGAAGGAATTGACGAGCGTATTCTTCACCAGTATGTGGATGAGGAATGGTCTCTTGGTGATTTTGTTTTAAGTGGTGGTGAGCTGGCCGCCATGGTATTTATCGATGCAATTATTCGTTTAATACCGGGAAGTTTGGGGCATCTTGGTTCGGCAGAACAAGATTCATTCATGAATGGTTTACTGGATTGCCCTCATTATACTCGACCAGCAACCGTTGACGGGCTAGAGGTGCCTCCGGTTTTACTAGGTGGCAATCACAGAGAAATAGAACTGTGGCGAAGAAAGCAATCTCTGGGTAAAACCTGGCTTAAACGTCCAGATTTACTTGAAAAAATACAGTTAAGTGAAACAGACAAGCAATTGCTTGCTAGGTTTAAGTATGAACACGGTGATTCCTAAAGGATGAACCAATTTGAGGAGTAGTCCATGACTAATATTATTGACCAATTAAATGCGGAACAAATGCAAGGGAAAGAAATCCCTGAGTTCAACCCAGGTGATACTGTTTTGGTTCAAGTGAAAGTAATTGAAGGTAACCGTGAACGTTTACAAGCTTTTGAAGGTATTGTCATAGCCAAACGTAATCGTGGTTTGAATTCTGCATTCACTGTCCGTAAAATTTCTCACGGTGTTGGCGTTGAGCGTGTATTCCAGACTTTTAGTCCGATTGTTGATAGCATTACCGTAAAAAGACGTGGTGATGTACGTCGCGCCAAGCTATATTATCTCCGAAATCTGGCTGGTCGTGCTGCACGCATCAAAGAAAAGTTGGCAGGGAAAAAAGATTAAATAATCGATCAACAATGAACTCCGCTCTCCTGAAATAAATACCGCAAACATGGCAACTTTTCAGGAGGAGCTGAGTTTTAGTTACAAGTTTCTCTCATTTCTAATCCAGTGTTTTCCTAAATAACAACGCACTCAAAATAACGATAAGCGTCATAAACAATAAAATTGGCCAGATATCAGGCCAAAGAATGCTAAAATCCGCACCCTTTAACATGATATTCCGAGTAATCTTGAGAAAATGCGTCAGCGGCAGGATTTGAGCGATGTGTTGAGCCCAGGCGGGCATGCCGCTATATGGAAATAAAAACCCCGATATCATAAATGCTACAAGTATATACGCATTCGTTGAGGCGACTGCTTGCAATTTAGTTTTTGCAAATACAGAAATCGCCAGCCCCATAGACAAATTGCTTATGGAGTATGGTGCCATAATTAAAAGATAAAGCGCTAAACTACCGTAGAACGGCACTGCAAAAACGGTAAAGGAAATAAATAATAATATAAATAAGATAAGGTATCCCACTATAAAATGTGGAATTACCTTACCAAAAATAATATTTAGTGCACTAAGCGGTGTGGTGAGCAATGTCTCAAAAGTTCCAGATTCATACTCTGCTGTAATTGACATCGCGGTGAGGAGAGTAAGTGTGGTAAATATCAAAACCGAAATTAGCCCTGGAACCATGTAATACTGGGAAATGCTTTCAGGATTGAATTTGGGTTGGACATCAAAAACAAAGGGTGTCTTCTGCGAGGAAAGGTAGCTTAGTGAGCCCTTCAACTCATGCTCAAATACTTTTTCAGATAAAACTGAAACCGCTCGAAAAGCATTTGCCACAGCCACCGGATCAGAAGCATCTGCTTCAATTAAGATGTGCGGATTATTTCCCCTTAATAAATCTCGGGAATAATTAGGAGGAATGTTAATAACAAATAACCCCTTGCCACTAAGTAATAAATTCTCAGCCTCTTTTTCGGTTTGAGCCCTGGAATCGAGTAAAAAGTATTCTGTATGTTTTAGACTTGCCAACAAGGAACGAGAGAATGAAGTCTCCTCTGCAGAGAGCACTGTGGTTGGCAAAAACTTGGGATTTGTATTAATCACGAATCCAAATAGAAGTATTTGGAGGACTGGGATAAAAAATAAAAATAAAAAAGTAGAAATATTACGTTTAATTTGAATCCATTCTTTTTTAGCTACGGTAAGAACCCGCCAAAATTCACTTTTTATCATTAGATTCTCTGCTCACCATAGGTAGAGAGCCAAACAAATACATCTTCCAATGTGGTCTCAATTATTTTTCCCTGAAAAAAATCATTTGAAATGTAAGGTTGTATCGCCTTGGATAATTCCTCCGCGTCTTTTCCGCTTGCATGTAATGCATTATGGAACCTCAAAACCTGATCCACTCCTTCAGTTGCCTCCAGTTGATGTGCCAACATTGCTATATTTTTTCCTTTGATTCTCCAGGTAGTAAGATTAACGGAGTTTAATATTTCCTCTATAGTTCCAGACATCAGAGTGCTTCCATAATACATGTAGGCAATTTTGTCGCACTTATCGACCTCATCCAAATTGTGTGAGCTTAATAAAATGGTAATTCCCTCTCTTGAAAGTTGATGCATCATCTCCCAAAATTCACGTCTGGCTTTGGGATCAATATTAGCCGTGGGTTCATCCAATAATAACAACAAGGGATCATGCAAGAGAGAAACAGCAAGAGATAAGCGTTGTTTCCACCCCCCAGATAATGTGCCTGCAATCTGATGTTTGTACTGATCCAGATCAAATTTATGCAAATATTTATCTATCTGTTCCATTTTATTAATCACACCATATACTTCAGCAAAAAAAAGCATGTTTTCATAGACAGTAAGATCTTTGTATAAGCCAAAGTTCTGGGACATGTATCCAACAAGTGTTTTAATCTGGCGAGATTGGGTTAAGATATCAAAACCCACACATTCCCCTGTACCTGAATCAGGGGTGATAAGACCACACAACATCCTTATAGATGTAGTTTTTCCTGCTCCATTTGGACCAATAAAGCCAAATATTTCTCCATATTTTACTTTGAGCTCAAGATTATTAACTACCTGTTTTTTTTCGAAAGTTTTAGTTAAGTGTCTTACATCAATTATATAATTGCTTTTATCCATAAAATACCCAATAAATTTTATCTTAAGATAAGAATGGCAACCTATTTAATCATATTAATTTCTCATCAACTTAGAAATGATCTTCTGAAATAGCGAGGGAGGTTCACTACTTATAAATTTTTTGACCATGTCCATTTCTATAATTAATAGTTCACTATCACTTCGCACATAAGCACTGTCAATTCTCCTCGTCTCTGACATAAATTCAACATCACCAAACATTTGATTAATTTTGATTAGGGTCGAAGAATTTTGCTTGTAATTCAACAGAACAATTTCACCTTTAAGCAGATAATAACAAGCATGGGCAACGTCTCCTTCTTGATACAAACAAGTCCCTGAAGGAATTTTTATATTTTGTGCAGCCCTGACCATGACTTGAATTTTTTCATGGGTAAAGTTCTTAAAGAGATGATGGGAACGAATATATTGAATTAAAAGAAATTCTTCACTTAGTTTTTTTAAATTGGGATATTTTACTTGCGGCTGTTTTAAAAATTGAAGAAAATCATAAAGACTGACTTTAAGAAGGTGCGTGGGACTTATTGCTTTTACCGTAGCGGTTTGTAGGCCTGTCTGGGAGGCAAATCCTTCTGAGGTTAAACCGATAATATCCCCTTTTTTTAATTCGGCAATACGCATGACCTGGTGTTTTTCCAAGGTATGTATTTTTCTGGTGACTTCTGCTAGGCCAGAAACAATAAAATAAATGCAATCAATTGCTTCCCCTTCAATCACAATATTTTGCTCTGCATCAACATATTCGGATTGGCAGTACATAAGCAATTGTTGGGCGCTTTGAGAATCCAAAAGACAAAAGAGAGGATGCTTTAAAATAAGATTCTCATAATTTTCTGAGTTTTTATTCATAATCAGAATATCCATACATTCAAAGTCCAAATGTTCTTTGAACATGCTATTTCTCTCTAGTCTAACGTTCTTCTGAAAAGTAAAACACCTAATAAAATAATAATTAGAGTAAAAATAATTATAGGCCACATGTCTGGCCATAATATATCCCACCCTGCTCCTTTTAACATGCTGTTTCTTGTTACGCGCACAAAGTGAGTCAAAGGGAGTAATTGGCTAATGTATTGTGCCCAATAAGGTATTCCACTGAAAGGGAACAAAAATCCAGAGATAATTGTTGCAATAATCAAATAGGCATTAAATAAGCCTAACGCTGCAAATTGTGTTTTGGTAACCGCGGAAATAGCAAGACCAGTACCCAGGCTCGATAAAGAATAAGGAGCTACAAGCAATAGGTAAAGAAAAAGGCTGCCTTGAAATGGAATAGAGAAAATAAAGTAGGCAATTGCTAATAATATAAACAAAAGTACATACCCAAAAATAAAATAAGGTATAACTTTTCCCAAAATTATATTGGCTGGTGTTAGAGGAGTAATTAATAAAGTCTCAAAGGTTCCCCTCTCGACCTCGGAATTAATAGAAACCGCCGTTAAAACAGCAAGGGTTGAAAAAATTAATAAAGCAATTAATCCAGGTATTGTATTGAATTGGGAGATATACTCAGGGTTATATTTTGCATGAATATCAAAAACAAATGGAGGTTGTGTCGGGGAAAGGTAATTTAGTGAACCTTGAAGTTGGTGTTCAAAAACTTTAGCGGGTAACTCAGAAACAGCCCGAAATGCATTGGCAACAGCTACAGGGTCAGAGGCATCAGCCTCTATCAGCACATGAGGGGTCTTTCCTCGAATGAGATCACGTGTAAAATTGGGTGGGATATTGATTACAAATAAAACTCGTCCACTAAGTAATAGTCGTTCCGCTGTTTTTTCATTTTGAGTTACCGTTTCAATGGAAAAATAATTGGTATTCTTTAATCCTTCCAATAAACTTCGGGTAAAAGAAGTATTTTCAGTAGTAATAACCACTGTAGGTAAATGTTTGGGATCGGTATTTATTATATAGCCAAATAAAAGGATTTGTATTACTGGAATAAAAATTAACCACAAAAAAATCAAGAAGTCTCGCTTGATCTGAATAAATTCTTTTTTAGCAATAGACCAAATACGAAGAAATTCAGTTTTTGTCATTTTCTTTCCTTGAAAGTCGACTTTGAAAAGGCATAGCTGAAAGAATAAAAGCAACATCCTATCTTAAGATTTACGAGACTGGCAATCTATATCACCTTAAAACTTGCTTGCTTGAAATGACACGCTGCTTCAATCCAGTATTGTAAACCTATATCAATTGGTGGTAATTTTTATTTTTACCTGATTGATTTAGTTCTCATAAAAATAATAAATATGCGAAAACCCTCCTCAAAATGGTTGTTTATTTTTACTTTATGCATTACTAGCATTGCTTGTAATAAAGAAAACAATTCATTGCAAGGATATGTTGATGCAGATTATACCTATATATCAAGTAACTTTTCCGGTAATCTCATGAGCTTGGATGTCGCCAAGGGAAATAAAGTTCAAAAAGGAGATTTATTATTTACTTTAGACGTAGAACCCCAAAAAGCTCAACTCCAAAAAGCCAAAGCAAATCTTAACAAAGCCCTGGCACAAACAAAGATTAAACAAGAACAATTGCAGTATCATTATGATCTGCTCCTACGCTATCGAAAACTGGCACGCTCTGGAGGGGTAAGCCGAGAACAACTTGAAGAAGTAAAGAATCATTATCTCAGTGCTAAAGAAGCTTTAGTTGTTCAAGAGGCAGCAGTCGAATCTTTTAAAGCAGAAATTTCCGAGGCACAATGGAATGAATCAAATAAAAAAATATATTCTTCTATTTCTGGTTATATTTACGATACCTATTTTACTGTAGGTGAGCTTGTAGCAAAAGAACGCCCAGTTCTTTCGCTAGTGGCCCCCGAAAACCTTAAGATTATTTTTTATCTTCCCGAACCTTTGTTACCCAAATTGAAGTTGAAAGATAAGATAACCATCAGTTGTGATGGCTGTGAGAAAAATTATTCTGCAACAGTAAACTACATCTCATCAAAAACAGAATATACCCCGCCCTACATCTTTAGTGAGAGTTCAAGAACAAAATTCGTTTATCGCATTGAAGCAAAACCCATCAAAACAGCATTTAGGCATTTACACCCCGGGCAACCAGTTACGATTAACTTCAATGGGAATGGATAGATAAATGGGGAAGCAAATGCAAATAATTTTTTTGTTTTTGTCCTTGTGGACTCTTTCCGGTTGCAAGGTGGGACCTAATTTCCGTTTACCTGAAACACCCAAAAACATTCGTTATAATCACACCAATAAAACAGTTAGCGCTCCCAGCTCAGCAGGTACATCCCAGCATTTGAATTACAACCAGGATATCTCCAGCTCCTGGTGGAAAATTTTTCATTCCAAGGAATTAAATGCACTCATTGCTCAAGGCTTACACCATAATCCAACCGTAGAAATGAGTAAAGCCAGGTTACGTAAAGCACAGGCCAATCTACTTGCTGTAGTCGGCCCTGAATTGTTTCCTGTAGCAAGCACTCAATTTTTGGCGAGCCGGGAACGAAATACATTAATTGCAACTGGAATCAATATTACTCCGCTTCCAGGACAACAACAGCTTCCATTTAGGTTCAGAAATCAATTTGATCTCTATGGCGCCGGAATTAGTGTTTCTTATAACTTAGATATATTTGGGGGAACCCGGCGTCAATTAGAAGCGTTACGAGCAGCAATAGATTATGAGCGCTTTGAACTGGAAGCATCCTACCTGGCATTAACCGGAAACATAGTAACAACCAGCATCATCATTGCTTCATTGCACGATCAATTAAAAACCATGGAGGACTTGATCGCATGTCAAAAGCACGCATTAAAACTAACTAAAAATAACTATCACTTAGGACATGTTTCGCGTCTTAATGTACTGGAAAGCGAGAACCGTCTAAAAGAAACTTTAGCTAATTTGCCCCCCATTAGGAACAGTTTGGCAAAACAATATAATGCTCTCGCAGTGCTTATTGGCTCCCCACCGAATGCAAGCAATCTTCCTCATTTTAAACTGAGCAATTTACACCTGCCATCTGAGCTCCCGCTTAGTTTGCCTTCTGAATTAATAAAACAACGGCCAGATGTACGAAGTGCAGAATCAATATTACATAAATCCAGTGCCGAGATAGGTGTTGCAACAGCCAATTTATTCCCAAAATTTAATATCATAGGCAACTACGGTTGGTTTTCAACAACATTAAGTACCCTTTTTAATCCTATGAATAATGTATGGAGTTATGCCGGACAAGTGGCCCAGACTTTGTTAAAAGGCGGCGCTTTACGTGCACAACGAAAAATGGCCATTGCCGAATATGAATATGCCCTGGCCCAATATAGAAAAATAATGATTGATGCGTTTGTGGACGTAGCAAATGTCCTCCATAGCCTCGAATATGACGCGGAATTGTTACAGGCCCAGGCTAATTCAGAAAAAAATTCCCTTCATCAACTTAATTTAATCAAAACCCAGTATCACCTGGGTAAAGTGAATTATTTGGCAGTCCTGCACGCAAAATCAGCATACTTAAAAAACCATTTAAATGTAATTCAAGCAGAAGCCGCCCGTTACACCGATACAGCCATGCTGTTTCAGGCTTTGGGAGGCGGCTGGTGGAACCGAAAGTCCCCTGCTTGATGAACTATAGCCAAAATTAGTTCCTCATTACGTATTCTTTATTAACCAACTCTTCAAATATTTTTTGCTATTTATTTACTCTTGTTGGGTTATAAATGTTCTATACTGAGTATATCCTTGCATAGAAATAATAAAGCACGGGCGTTCTGGAACAATTCATTTGGAAAAAAGGACATTGAATTAGGATTTAAATTAATTTGGTGTAAAAGTGGTAACCTTTTTCAAGACAAGGCGTAGTCAGTTCATAGTATCTACAACTCTGTTTTTTTAATGCGGGAGCCTTTATTCACCAAAAGATTTATAGGTGTTACGGTGAACAAGTTTAATTTCTCTTTTTGGAAAATCAGTTGGATTGATAGTGGTATAGTTTTAACTGGAATCAGCATTATTTTAGGTACCTGGATTATAGCTCTTTTATCCCCAACCCTTAGAGAAGGAATTTTAGGAGTTAACTGGTGGTATATTTCAATATTTTTACTAATTACCCTTCATATAACCTTAACCCTCCAAACCATTTATTTACATCGTTCTGAAACCCATAGGGCGGTAAAATTTCATCCTTTGCTAACCCATTTGTTTAGATTTTGGCTATGGCTATTTATTGGAGCAAAACGAAGGGAGTGGGTTGCAATCCATCACCTTCATCACAAGTATACGGATACACCAAAAGATCCTCATTCACCAGTGATTAACGGCCTTTTTAAAATGTTGCTTTATGGCCTTGAAGTGGTTCATGAAGCAAAAAAAAGTGATAGCGTCCGTACGTTTGAAATTCATGATTATGATTTTTTGGAAAAGAATTTGTATGAAAAACACGCTGAAAAAGGTCCAATTCTTTTATTATGTTTAGAAGTTCTTGCCCTGGGAATTTGGGCGGTACCTCTTTGGAGTATACAAATTATATTAGTATCAATTATTACAACCTTTTATATTAATGGCATGGCGCATACTGTCGGATATAGGAGTTATAATACGAATGACAACTCAAAAAATATTTGTAGACTCGGTGTCCTTGGATGTGGGGAAGAGTTACATAATAATCATCATGCCAATCCTGCAAGCGCCAATTTTTCCCATAGAAAAGATGAATTCGATTTAGGGTGGTTTTATATCCAAAAATTAGTGGCACTGAAATTGGCATCCGTACGTAAAGAATAAAAATAGAATACAGGTATGGAAGTGCAAAAGTTGGAATGAGGCAATAATGTTTTCTTTTTCTGAAAATACCTTACTTTTTTAGATCAAAATTTACTGCGTCATTTGAAGACAAGTTTGTCCCGGAAATTAAATCCCCTAGTGATTTTTCACGTAACACGATGCTAAAAAAACTTATTCCTATTCCTGTTGCCCAACGCCAGGCATATTCCCGGGCAGAAGGAGGAGATATATTATTCAAACATTCCAATTCGCTCTTGCTGGGATGCAATTCCCGCAGTGAGTTCACGTATGTAGTAATTACATGAGCTACTTTCGGAGACATTTCAGTTTGTTTATACAAATAGCCAAGAAAACGTTTTGCCATACTTAATCGTGCACTATAAAGTTCATCGTCTTTTATTTTGATGCGTTCCAGGTGCAAAATATAATCTTCAAGAAGATATCTGGGCGCAGTAACCGCATTGATTTTTGCAAATGCATCCACCACTTCTTTTTCATCGGCGCTTTCTACCCACTCATAAAACTGCATTTGCGCATCTTCTAATCTCTTTTCATAAGTAAATGGATTTAGCTGGGCAAGTTTTTCACCAATTAATTTATCTATTGTCCGTCCTGTAATCTGGTTCTGTGATAATCTTTGTATATCCATTGCAGATTTCTGAAAAACCATACATAGAAATAAGGCTTGGCTAATTATTTTAAGCGAATAGTCCAATTTTCCTTGTAAAGGCTTGGACTCCATCTCAAATACAGCCTGCAAGATCGCTAGTTTTTTTGCATCTTCCTCAGAATAACTATGGCTTAACCATTCAAAAATCAACACATTTACTAAGTCGTCTGCGCCTTTAGTCTCATATTTCTTCGTAATAAAATCGACCCATTGCAAAAAAAGAAGGTAATGTCCTTCCCGCAGAGCATTGATGTATTCAGAACTGGATGAAAGCATGACGATCCTTGACTGCTTTTTTAGAATTTTATCCTATACTTAAAAAACAAAAACATGCAAGTGGTGCACACTATGAACAGGAAGTGGTATGTAACTATTGCTTTATCTCTTTTACCTTTGAATCTGGCGTTCGCAAATTGTGATTTAACCCAATTTCGTTGGGAGTGTGATTTGCCCGTTCAAGTCAAACCCAAACCCGGAGCCACGTCACTTGTATATTGTGGCAATTCTTATGGCTACATCACCAAACAAGAGTACGACATATTGGCGCGTTATCAACGAGCCAATGTGAACATGGTATTGAATATTAATGGTGAATACATAGACAGTCCTTGTATCGGCGCGCAAAGATAGTACAATCACCGCCAATCTATCCCTATTAATTTATATATTTGGGAAATATCCTAGCCTGGGTGCGGCATAGCGGCATCCGGGATTTTGAAGTTGAGTTTTCCCGGGGCCGCTGCGTTGCAACCAGGATACAAGTAAGACTAATGAGATGATCATTGAAATCGATGGTATTCCCATAGAAATATTAAGAAAAAAAATTAAAAATATGCACTTACGCATTTATCCTCCTGATGGATTAGTGAAGGTAAGTGCGCCTCAGAGATTGAGTGAGCAGCTTATAAGGCAAAGCCTTGCCTCTAAAAGCACATGGATTCATCAACAAAGAGAGCGTATTCGTAACCGTTCTGCAGGCGAGGAGTGCACATTTGCAACGGGCTCTACAGTACCCTTCTTAGGAAAAAAATATTTATTAATCATTGAAGAGCATAATGGGCCAACACAAATCAGGATTAATGATGCGATCATGCGCTGTTACAGTCCGCCTGATAGTTCCCCCCACCTGATACAAGCCATTATTGAGCGCTGGTACAAAAATCAAATGCAGATACTTTTACCTGATCTGATTGAACATTGGGAAAGAATTATAGGAGTTAAAGTAGTTGAATGGGGAATAAGAAAAATGAAGACCCGCTGGGGTTCCTGTAATACCAAAGCCGCGAGGATTTGGTTGAATCTTAATCTCATAAAAAAACCCGCGACGTGTTTGGAGTATGTTCTTGTCCATGAATTGATCCATTTGCTAGAACCCAGTCATAATAAAAGATTTTATCAGTTAATGAGCCAATTTATGCCCCAGTGGCGAGAATTTGAATACCAACTTGAAGGACGTGTGCTGTGATTGAATCAGAACAACTTATTCACAACCTTTGTACCCAGGGTTTTTATATTATCGATGACTTTTTAGATCTCAGTGAATGTCACTCTTTGCTTGATACAGCCCGAAAATCCTATGAACAGGGGTTATTTCGCAGGGCTAAAATCGGTCTTAAACTCGAGTCGCACAAGAATGATATTATTCGTTCTGATGAAATATTCTGGCTAAACGAAAATGAAACCAATCCCGCGATACAAATCTTTTTGGAAAAAATAAAGCAATTAGCCCGCATATTGAATGAGTCCCTCTTTTTGGGTTTGCATGAATTCGAAACCCATTTCGCTGCCTATCAGCCCGGAACTTTTTATAAAAAACATGTGGACCAATTTGCGGCGCAAAAAACCCGAAAGATTTCTTGTGTGTATTATTTAAATAAGAACTGGAATCCAGAGTATGGAGGGGAATTAAAGCTCTACACTAAGGAAGAGAAATTGATCAAGGAGGTACACCCCCTGGAAAATCGTTTCATTTGTTTTAATAGTGAATTACCCCATGAAGTTTGCGTTACCCATCAGCCTCGATACAGTATTACCGGGTGGATGAAAACCCATTCACATTTTTTATTAAACAGAAGCGAGTTCTCAAATAGGCAAGCAAATTGTAATGCAACAGAATCTACATGACTTGCTCGCGGAATACCGTAATTATTGTGTATAATGAAATTTTAATTCATTACATCCCATATGCATGCCTTAGACATCAAACAGTTATATAAAACCTATGCCAATGGTGTACAGGCACTAAAAGGTATCGATTTAACCATAGATACAGGGGACTTTTTCGCCTTATTAGGTGCGAATGGCGCAGGAAAGTCGACTACTATCGGTTTAATTACTACCCTACTTAATAAGACCTCTGGCAGTATCAGCATTCACGGCTATGACTTGGATAAAGAACCTGAGAAAGCCAAATCCTGTTTAGGACTGGTTCCCCAGGAAATTAATCTTAATATTTTTGAAACGAGTGAACAAATTCTTCTAAATCAGGCAGGATACTACGGAATCTCCCGAAAGCAGGCCCAACCCCGAGTTGAATCACTTTTGCAACAATTAGGTCTTTGGGAAAAAAGAGACTCCATAGCCCGCCATTTATCAGGTGGAATGAAACGCCGCCTGATGATCGCCAGAGCGTTAATTCATCAACCCAAAGTTTTAATCCTTGATGAACCCACAGCAGGCGTCGATATCGAAATCCGGCATAGCATGTGGGAATTTCTTACCCGCACCAATGCAGAAGGCACTACAATTATTCTCACCACCCATTATCTAGAGGAAGCAGAACAATTGTGCAAAAACATTGCAATTATCGATAAAGGGGAAATTATCAAAAATTCATCGATGAAAGCTTTGTTGCAAACATTGCGCCATCAAACTTTTATTTTCAATACAGAAAATCGCATCGAATCTCTGCCCGATTTACATCCATTTAAGCCGACTCTGATTGATAGCACCACGATAGAACTACGGGTTGATAACAATTTAAACTTAAATGATGCTTTTGCGCTTTTGACCCAACACGGGATAAAAATTCATAGTATGCGCAATAAAACCAATCGCTTGGAAGAACTCTTTTTGGATCTTATAAAAAATGGCCATTAAAAAACAAGCAGTCGCTTTATATACTTTGGTACGACGTGAGTTGGTGCGCATGTTTCGCATTGCCAGTCAAGTCTTTTTACCTCCAGTGATTACCACTACCCTTTATTTTCTCATCTTCGGGAGTTTAATAGGTCCCCGAATCGGCTCGATTGAAGGAGTGAGCTATCCCATGTTCATTGCTCCGGGGTTAATCATGATGTCGGTTATAGTGAACTCCTACGGCAATGTATCCTCCTCTCTGTATAGCGTTCGCTTTCAAAAAAGCATCGAGGAAATGCTTGTCAGCCCTATGCATAACAGTCTATTGCTTTTGGGATATGTTTTAGGAGGAGTATTTAGAGGCTTAATCGTAGCTGCTTTGGTATATATTATTGCCAGTTTTTTTCTGACGGTTGAACTCAGTCATTTGCCGATGACGTTACTTGTTGTGTTGCTGGTATCTGCTGTATTTTCCTTGGCAGGCTTCACAAATGCCATGGTTGCGCGGAATTTTGATGATATTATGATTATTCCAACCTTTGTACTCACCCCACTTACCTACCTGGGAGGGGTATTCTACAGCATTAATATGCTCCCTGAATTCTGGCAGAAAGTATCATCTCTTAATCCTATTTTATACATGGTAAATGCGCTGAGAAAAGCCATGATAGGTCAAAGTGAAGTCAATATCACGTTGGCAATGGGGATCATTGTACTCATGCTGGTCTTACTTACCCTTCTTAATATGATTTTATTAAAAAAAGGTGTAGGTTTTCGCGAATAACCAGAAAAACTCCTGGGTGAGGGCTGCGCTTCACCCAGGATAAGATACAGATGCTAGACGGTACCAAAAATCTGACAAATTAAAGAAATATCAGCTATAGTAGCAGCTTGCGCAGCTTGGGTTGAAACAGAAGTAGATGTTGCGGTGACTTGTGCTGTGGAAAGATAGGTAATACTGTCTACACCACTGCCGCTATCATTCGTAACAGTCTTTCCCGCCTCCGTAGTCATTGAAACCACATCCCCGGTACTTGTTGCCACCTCCCCTTCTTTAGGGAATGGAGCATTAACTATTTTATCTGCCGTAACACGAACACTTGCCCCTGGGCGAAGAAATTCATTTCTTGCCAAAACAAGTCCTTCAATTACCTGGACGTAAGTCATTTTAGGAGAAGCCACATACACTCGAACATCTGTGCCAAGTATTGCAAGCGATAAAATGGGCGTTTTAAGCGATTCCTTAATTTTTTCCGGCGTTTTTATCTCAATCTTGCCCTTACTCAATTCTGCCTTGATTTGTACCGATTCTTTAGGTGCATAGGCAAGAATTTTATAATTCGAATTTTCTCCTATACTCACCAATGCTCCATTGGAATATTGCAGGTTTGCTGCAGCGGAATCGCCGGTAATCACCTCCTCGCCCACCTCAACAGCAGAACCTCGAGTAATGGCACGCTCGCCCCCCTTATGCTGGGCCACGACCTTTTTTTGCGTGAATAAAACAGTGGCGGCAGATTGGGCAAAAACCTGGCTGGCCAACATTATTAATCCTGTAGCTATTACTTTTTTCATATAGATTCCCATACAATTTTTAATTAAAAGGAGTTATAAGTACTGAAAATAGGGCAATATAAAACAACGGGTATTTATACTTTTGGGTTTAGCAGATTCTTTCATCAGTCCATCCTTAGCCTTTGAAAACAATTATTTATGCTGGTGCATATAAATTCCATCCCAATTTTCAGGAGGAGGGGTTTTCATGAATATTTTAATGCGTTCATGATACATCTGATATAAATAAACGTCAGGGAAATTGGTTTTTAGCATAGCAAATTTTTTTTCCGCAGACGACCAGTTCTGTGCAGCATACTCATCTAATGCTTTATGATATGCCGCCAATTCAGCTAGAGTCGCCTCTGTAACTTCGCCCACCGCGCCCAAGGGCTGATAAATAACCAATCCGCTTTTACGTCCCTTAACCGTAATTTTATCAATAGTCCTCCAGACAAATTGCTCTTGTTTTGCCCGGGTGCCGTCACTTACCAGGATAGTCACCTGATAAAATTTAGTTAAATCTTGTAACCGGGAAGCAAGGTTCACTGTATCCCCTATGACTGTATAGGCACGACGGAACTCTGAACCCATGTCGCCAACATTCATCAGCCCTGTTGCTAATCCAATACCTATATTAACTGCAGGCAAATCTTTTTCCTGCAATTTTGCATTAATTTCCGGTAATTGCTTGGCGATAGTTAAAGAACAACTGATGGCATGAAATGCATGTTCTTCATCATTTATGGGCGCCCCCCAAAATGCAACAATCATATCGCCAACATATTTATCAATCGTTCCTCTAAAGCTAAAAATGATCTCGGTTATTGGGGTAAAAAATGCATTTAATAATCTTTTGACATGAGAGGCATCCAAAGCTTCACTCAATCCAGTAAAATTTCGTATGTCACTGAACAAAACGGTCATATTGCGCTCCTGACCTTCCATGCTGTAGTGCTCAGTAGACTCGATGAGCTCTTTGACATACGCTTCGGGCACATATTGCCCGAATAACTGATTTATTTTTCTTTTTTGTCTTCTTTCAAGGATAAATAAATAAGCATAATTTGTAAGCGTTGTCAGAAAAACCAGGGTTAACAACAGAGCTATAGGAACATAAAAACTCTTGGAGACAAATAAATAAATTGATAAAACTCGAATGCCGACGATGCTAACCACTGCAAGAATCAACATTCTTGAAACACTTAAAAAAGAAATGGCCAGGGTAAAAAGTAATCCGGTTACTATTAAATAAAATTTTCCTTGATTCGTCGTCCAGTCAAATTCAGATACCAATTGCTGGCCCACAATACCCTGGACCATATTTCCGACCATTTCCACCCCAGGAAAGGATTGCGCAACCGGAGATTGGTGCAGATCCGCCAAAAGTATAATGGTGGAACCAATGATAGCAATTGCTCCTTGCAACTGCTCGGGATTAATTTTTCCGTTGATGATATCTGTGGCAGAATAATAATTAAGCATTCCAATTTCCCCCCAGAAAGGAATGAGAATTTGTCCATGGGAGTTGGTAGGAATGAATGTATTTCCCATTTGAATCCCATATAAATGGTTATCATAAGTTTTAAGGGAAACATGCTGGACCATCAGATAATTCATCGCTGTCGCTAAAGCCAGTGTCGCGTATAACTTGTTGCCATAACTTGCCAGCATCAAACCATGACGAACCGTTCCATCCAGATCCGGCACATTGGTTACCGCACCAGCCTGGGTGGATGCGTTCAGGAATAAGGGCAAACACCCGTTGTAACCGGAAAATTGATGCAGCGGCAGATTACCCCTACCTATGATTTTATTTTCTGGAGTAGTTAACGGTGACGGCAACACTCCTTTCCGGATTTGCGTGTCATTATGGAATAAATAGCCCAGCACCACATTATGATCCATTAGCTCTTGTGCCAAAATACGATCATTATCTACTTTAGGAGCTACTTGTTCGAGCAATTCAGACAATTGTTGTTGTTCGGAAGATAATTGGGGAAGCAGTTTAGTTAATTCTTCTTTTAAACCAAATGCATAATTTTCTTCAGGCTCAGCCATAACAATATCTGTGGCAATGGTAACCACACCGTTTTCTTTTAATTTTTTAATTAAATCCGCAACTTTTCTTCTGGGCCAGGGCCATCGTCCTTCCTGCTGAACGGATTTATTATCAATATCAATAATAATAACTCGCGGAATTGTTTGATGGGGACGCCAGTTTAATTGGACAATTTGATCATAGGTTCGATAGTCTAATTGGGTTATAAATGAACTTAGAAGAGGGATATTAATTATGTCTGCAAGAAAAATAACCGCCACCCAGAATAGACCTAAAAGGATTTGTGTCCATTTGGCTTTCACTGTTTTTGGCGAAAAATAGTAATCCTTCTTCACAAAATATCGTCCCTAAATCCCTTTTCCCAAAAGTCCCTGGAAGCGAACAACGGCAGAGTTATTCTTCGCCGGGAACCAGAGCGGCGTTGCATGCAGTCAAGCATGCATCCCGGAGTACAAAAAAACCAGACCTTGCAAGCAGCGCTAACCAAATTGATATTCTAACGCAGCTAAAGTTTGATAACTTTGAAAAACTCCGCCAGCATTATAGTATTTTTCTTCGACACGGACGGTCGCATTTTTATAGGTAAATGCGATACCCCCACCTACCCGAAAGCCGCTTTGATCCATATTCAATTGAGGAAGTGAACCATTGATTACGCTTGCAGGATCCAGGAGCGGCCTACTGTTTGAAAATTGTGCCACTTGAATTAATCCCGCACTAAGGAAAGGCATTACCTTGGGTTTAATGTAGTAACCCAATTCTATATTTTCCAGAATCAAGGTTGCTTTGTTCGTCAAGGGTTCAACCACTTGAAATACATCAGTAGTGGGAAAAAAATAATTATATTCTCCAGTATCAATTTGACTGTACAACACACCCACATTAGCCCTTACCTGTAACTGCTTCCATGCCTTCCTGTAAATCGCATTCATGCTGAAAAACCAGTTGTCATTGTTATTGTTTGCTTGAGCAACTAATGGAGTAGGATCGGAAGCGATATCGGTTGTAGTGTGGAATTTGTTAAAACCATAACCTGCTGACAAGTCTCCATAGATTTCGGGGGTAAAAATCTGAAACACATGAGCAAAAATTGTATTATTGTGAATCGTCTGATCGGAAGTGGTTACGAAACCTGGATTAAGCAAAAACTGAGAGGTAAGTTCGGTATCCACTCCAAAATAGTAGATTCCTAACATCGTGGTTTGTCCCAGAGCGATGTGATCGGCCCCTGCAGAATAGAGATTGGAATGGCCATTATATCGGTTAAAATTTGCCCCCGAAGTAGAGTCAAATTTAAAATCGGTATACCCATAAAGGAATTCAGGAGTTATGTTTTTAAAAAAAACATTTTTGGGTGGAGTTTCAGTGTCGTCTTTTGCCAAAGTATTTGCATTGAGACCGGATCCATTAAGTATCAAAAAAGTCGATAAAATTAAGGATTGTATTTTCATCACATCTAAATTCCTTTTTAGAGAAGGTATTATTTTAAGGCTAACATCATAAACTTAAAATATAAGTTTGCACAAGAACAGAGAAAGAATGAGATTAAGAAAAGTGTTTTAGCGAGTGAATTCAAGTGTTTTTACTTACGGTCGAACCCTAAGGCACGTAAACGATCCTCAATTGAAGGATGGGTTGCAAAGGCGCTGCTTAACGATTTTACCGGATCAATATCAGAAGGGTCAAAGAGATACGATGCTTGCCTGACCTGCTCATGAGGAGTATTTCCATATTCTTGTGTATAACGCTCAGCATTCTGGTTATGATCGTCACTTATTTTAAGTAAGGCACGTGCTAAGGGTTCATTGTTGCGCATTAATTGCACGCACCCGGCATCAGCCATATATTCCCGGGTTCGGCTTAAGAACAAAGTTAATAAAACGGTAATTAAAGGCAAAACATACCTAAGGACAATAATAACCAGTAACAAGCGGTTATCTCCTCGTTTGTCATCACGCTTGTAGAGAGCAGAATAAAACAAAATATCGATTACAATTAAGAGAATATTACTTAAAACTGCTACCATTAAAGTTAATTTAATATCGTAGTGGCGTATATGGCTTAATTCATGCGCCATAACCGCCTGCAATTCTGCCCGGTCCAGTTTTTCTATCAAACCTCGAGTAATAGCAACCATGGCTGATTTTTCGCTGTAGCCACTTGCAAATGCATTCATATAATCGGCTTCGATAATAAAAACTTTGGGCATATACTGCAAACCGGCAGCAACCTTCATTTCTTCTACCACATTATATAATTGTTGTTCCTGCAAATTTTGCGCAGTTTGAGGGGTAATTTCATGATATTCCGTGCCTAATAACATAATCCGGTCATAAAAAGCATAGGTGGTAAGTAAGGACACTACGGCAATACCAACCATAAGAATTGTTGCATAGGGTATGACTTGCAGTTGAATCAGAGCAAGAAAAGCTTGCTGCAGGGTAACTTGAGGGTAGGTTGCATGCAAAATAAAAAGATCAGCAAGCAGGCCTACAGCAAAAAAAATCGCAATAAAAAAGGCAATGACTGCCTGAGTCTTACGTTTATTTCGCTGTATTTGCTCGCGCCAATTACTTACGCTGCCATGGTACTCTTCAAGTCCCATATACTAAACTCAAAATTTTACGGTATAGTTTTCTTTCGCCTGGATTTGCTCTTCTGGAAGTCCCCAGTAAACAAACTCTTTATCTAACGCAGAAGCAAATAAAGACACTACCATAGATTCAAAGAATGATTTCTTTTTGGCATTATAACGCTCAATATCATCGTTATATGCTTGTTTGGAATAAGCGAGTTTATTTTCAGTGTTAATGATTTCTTCCTGTAATTGCATGACATTTTGACTGGCCTTCAAGTCGGGATATTGTTCAAATACCACATTAAGTCCGGATGCAATCTGGGATATTTGATTTTCTGCAGCAATACGTCCTTCGTCATCTCCTGCGGCTTTAGCTGCTTGCGCCTGATTACGCAGGGCAACCACATCTTTTAATGTAGTTTGCTCGTAATCCATATATTTTTTTACGGCTTCAATCAATGACTCAAATACTTTAAAACGGCGATCCAGTTGAATATCGATTTGTTTTTTGTCGTTATTTATCGCTTCGATTAAGTGAATTAAGGTATTGTATATACCAATAGCCCATATAAATAAAAGTACTACAATAATGATAAGAACTATAAAAAAAGTACCCATTTTTTTTCCTATGCAAAATTTCCTACAATTTAGTTATAGATCGAAAATGATAAAAATAACAGTGAAATAGTTGAGGATTTTCTTGGTGCAGATACCAGAAGAGTGGTGCTTATGAATAAACGGCAAATAGGATGGTCCATCCATTTTTTATCATATTATTTGTGCTGGATAGCGTGTTTCTATTTTGCCGCACAGGATAAAGTATACCTTGGAACAATCATTGGTTTTGTCTTTATAGCAGTGCAAATCATCTGGCAATGGGTTAACCGTTTGCCTTATCTAAATGCTTTATCTTTTGCTCTTCTTATTGCTTTTGTTGGTTCCCTTACCGATACATTTTGGCTGCATCAGAACTATATTTATTTTAAGGCAAATCCTTTTAGCTCCTATTTTACAGCCCCCTGGATGATTTGTATTTGGTTAAGCTTCGGATTAAATCTTATTATTCTTAATGAACAATTCACCCGTTACTATTTCATCTGGTTTCTACTTATCCTCTTCTTGATGCCCTTTGCTTATAAAATTGGTGCCGCTTGCAATATAGTAGTGATTCAAAAAAGCTACCCATTCTATCTTTCTGTGGGTATTACCTGGGCCCTGGTCTTACCCTTTAGTTTTTACGTATATAACTATTTAAAGAAAACGCACAGGATAAATGCATAAATCTGTCGTTTAAATATCAGCAAGTGCCATCACCCTTTTAAAATAGGTTTTAAAAATAGGCCTGTATATGAATGTTCACATTCAGCAACTTGCTCTGGAGTACCGGTTACCACGATACGTCCCCCCTTACTTCCTCCCTCTGGGCCCATATCAATAATCCAGTCTGCGGTTTTAATCACATCCAGGTTGTGTTCAATAATCACCACTGTATTGCCTTGCTTCCGCAAGCGAAATAATACATCCAATAACTGTTTAGTGTCATGGAAATGTAATCCTGTTGTCGGTTCATCAAGAATATATAAAGTACTTCCTGTATCCCGCTTGGACAATTCACGAGACAACTTGATTCTCTGGGCCTCTCCTCCTGAAAGGGTGGTGGCACTTTGTCCTAACTTGATATAAGACAGGCCAACATCCATCAAGGTCTGGCATTTTCTCGCCAAGGCAGGAATCGCTGCGAAAAAATGACTCGCATCTTCAACAGTCATTTCTAACACTTCATGAATATTTTTACCTTTATATTGAATATCAAGAGTTTCCCGATTGTAGCGTTTTCCTTTACATACATCACAGGAGACATAAATATCGGGCAAAAAATGCATTTCAACTTTAATAAGCCCATCACCCTGACATGCTTCACAACGCCCGCCACGCACATTAAAGCTAAAACGCCCCGGCTGGTACCCACGTGCCCGAGATTCGGGGGTTGCTGCAAATAATTCCCGGATGTGAGTGAATATACCTGTATATGTAGCTGGATTTGAACGGGGAGTTCTGCCAATGGGACTCTGGTCAATATCAATGACCTTATCACACAAATCCAGGCCGGCAATTTCTTTAACTGCTCCTGGAGTAAACAAGCTTGCCCTGTTGAGCAGATTAGCGGCGCTTGGATATAAAGTATCATTAATCAAGCTGGATTTACCGGAACCGGAGACCCCGGTAACGCAAGTCAGCAACCCCACAGGAATACTTACGTCAACATTATCTAAATTATTGCAAACGACTCCTTTTAAATGAATCATCTTTTCCGGGTTAACAGGCGTACGAGCCTCTGGAATGGCAATAGACAGTTTTCCTGACAGATATTGGCCAGTCAAGGAAGCTTGCGATTGCATTATTTCCTTTGGGGTACCGCGTGCCACAATTTCCCCTCCATGGACTCCTGCCCCAGGACCTATATCCAAAACAAAGTCAGCACTGCGAATTGCATCTTCATCATGCTCTACTACGATGACTGTATTTCCCAGATTTTTTAAGTGCATCAATGTTTTTAACAAACGATCATTATCCCTTTGATGCAAACCAATGGAGGGTTCATCCAGAATGTACATCACGCCAACCAGCCCAGAGCCTATTTGACTTGCCAGACGAATACGTTGAGCCTCTCCTCCAGATAAAGTTTCAGCACTGCGGGTTAAGGAGAGATAATCCAATCCTACATTAACCAAAAATCCTAACCGCTCCACAATTTCTTTATTAATTTTTGCAGCAATTTCGCCTTTATTCCCACTCATCCGCAAATTTTTAAAAAATAAATAGGCTTTCTCTATCGAATAGGCTGTAACCTCCGGTAAATTTTTATCATCAATAAATACATGCCGTGCTTCTTCACGTAAACGGGTTCCGTGACAACTTTGACAAGGGCGTGATGATAAATATTTAGCAAGTTCCTCGCGTATCATTCCTGAATCGGATTCTCGATAGCGTCGTTGCATATTAGGAATGATTCCTTCAAAAGGGTGACGTTTAACCATGTAACCGCCATTGGGCCTGTGGTAATGAAAGTCTATGACATCACGTCCACTTCCGTATAAAACGATTTCACGTACTTTTTCAGGTAAATCACAAAATGCAGTTTGGGTATCAAAACCATAATATTGGGCAAGTGATTCCAGCATTGAGAAATAATAGGTGGTTTTTTTATCCCAACCCCGAATTGCCCCTTCAGCCAGGCTGGCAGTTTGATCATGGACTACACGATCAGGATCGAAAAACTGATCCACTCCCAATCCATCGCAAGAAGGACAAGCCCCCACTGGATTGTTAAATGAAAACAGCCTGGGCTCTAATTCACTAAGGCTATACCCACATTCAGGACATGCAAATTTGGAAGAAAAAACCAGCTCCTCAAATTGATTATCCATAGAAGCCACTATGGCAAGCCCTTCTGCCAAATTTAAAGCATTTTCAAACGATTCACTAAGTCGTTGAGCAATATCCGGCCTTACCTTAAACCTGTCCACCACTACTTCTATGGTATGCTTGGTACGCAAGCCCAACTTTGGAGGTGAATCCAACTCGTATAGTTCTCCATCAATCCGGGCCCGGACATAACCCTGAGCTTGTAGCTGCTGTAAAAGCTGAACCTGCTCCCCTTTTCGTTCACGCACAACCGGAGCCAAAATCATCACTTTAGTTTCAGCAGGCAATGCCATTACTTGATCCACCATTTGGCTTACGGTTTGCGCATGCAAATTGACATGGTGCGTAGGGCAACGGGGTTCTCCTACGCGAGCATAGAGTAACCTTAAATAATCATAAATTTCGGTAATAGTCCCCACTGTTGAGCGCGGGTTGTGGGAAGTAGCTTTCTGCTCAATGGAAATTGCCGGTGATAAACCCTCTATGGAATCAACATCCGGTTTCTCCATCATCGATAGAAATTGCCGCGCATAAGCAGACAGTGATTCAACATAGCGACGCTGGCCCTCAGCATACAAGGTATCGAAGGCTAAAGAAGATTTTCCAGAACCGGATAAGCCTGTAATGACGATTAATTGATCGCGCGGTAAATCCAAATCAAGATTTTTAAGGTTGTGGGTTCTTGCACCACGTATAGAGATAGTATGCATAAAGTTCGATAATAGGTTTAATACTGAATTAGTTAGGGTCTATAAATTTGTGGCTATAACATTATACGAAAATGATGGCCTGTATCGCTCAAACAAGTATATTCACTTTGCCCCTAGCTACAAAATAATTTTTTTATTTTAGCATATTTTTTGACCTAAAAAATTAAATCCTCTGGATATATATTTTATGGAAAGGATTATACTAGAATAAAATATTTAAGTTCTTCTTTTTAATCATTAAAAAAAGGATTTTATTATGAAACCTCTTTGGCAAGGGACTTTGCTGTGGTTTATGCTTCTTATCTCTCCTTTAACTCTTTATGCCCAGGATGAAACTGACGTGTGTCAGTGGGTAAAACAGATTTTAACTACCACCTTATCTGTAGATTACACTTATGAACCTGCAAATGCTGCGGAATTAAAAAAAAACTACAGTTTGAATGCATGGAATGCTCTCTCCAGTTTTTTAGGCAGTTATGTAGAAGTTATCAAAGAACAGCACCTAACGCTTCATCCTAAATTTATTAAAGACCCTGAGATTTCTGAACAGGGAATTGTTTCGGGAATCACCTATTGGCGAGTTGATGAAGTAGTGTCGCTTCCTGAATTAAATCTCACAATTGCATTTTCACTATTGATTATTAAAACAAATCCCTCCCCATATGGGCACTTTCTCATTCAAAGCATCAATATGCTAAAAAAGGAAAACTCATGAATATGCTAACTCGTTTTAAATTTTTTCTTTGGAAATTCAGCCATTTTAAAGTCCCTATGCTCGGTTATCTAAAACCAAAGCTAATCAAACTTACGGATACAGAAATTGTGGTAAAACTTCCTTTAACCAGACGCAGCCGCAATCATTTAAATTCCATGTATTTTGGAGCACTTTGTGTAGGTGCTGATTTAGCAGGGGGATTACATGGCTTTTATCATGCCGCACAAAAACAACTTAAATTTTCACTTGTATTCAAATCCTTTCAAGCGCAATTTTTACGCCGTCCTGAAGCAGATGTTTATTTCATTTGCCAAGAAGGCACAAAAGTCAAAGCGATGCTGGAGGAGTCTCAAAAAACCAGAGAGCGCGTGACTCAACCCATTCAGATCAGAGCTTATACTGATTATCCTGGCCTTACTGAATTGGTTGCCGAATTTGTTTTGGACCTATCCGTCAAAATACGCTCCTAATTGAATCTCCTAACCAGAGCTACAGATAAAAGTTTGATTGATTTATCACTAATTACAGTCGAAAATATTGCCAGATTGAGGTATTATTAATTCCGAATAAATAATGCCCCATAAAAAAATTATGAATACATTAGGCAATCTGTAATGATATTTGAAGAATATATAAAATTATTAGAGTCATTCAAGCAAAACCAGATATCAAAAATTCTGGAACGAATTGACACTAAGATTTTTGATATACTCTACAGCAAACATGTCAGTCCCCGTATTGCAACCTATTTCCCTCACTATGAACTGTGTTTCATGGCCGATGATACCCAATTGGAACCCGGAAAATTATATGTTAGGGAACTCAACGGAAAAATAGCCTATTCGGTAATTACCCCGCAAAATGAAACGGTTAAGGATGTCATTTTAGAAGATCTTGATGCCCCTGCCCCTTTTAAATACAAAATTAAATTGACGACTGAGGGTATTAACCCGAAAAAAGGCACATTTTACGTACGTAAACTTGAGACCGGTCTTGAATATACCGTTATCGACCCTCAAGGCAAATTAATAACTGATGTAATAAAAAAACAAGAATTAAACATAAATTTAGCTTCAGATTTTACACCTAAAGATCTGGAACCCTTCTTACCGGAAATTACAAACATTGCATCCAAAAAGAATCATTCTCTTCCTTTTACATTGGATGCGTTTAAAGCACGGATATTATCCGCCGCCTCGAGAAGAGGCCATACGCAGTGGGCTCCTTTTAAAAATTATGATCTCGATCCCGATAATATTTCCCAAATTAAAAAACTGATTAATGCACTTTATTACGCACGTCTTACTTTTTTAGATTTGGAGAATGTGGATGTTAGAAATATTAAACGCAGCTATACTGATCTGAGATTACTCTATGGTAAAACAATTGATTTGGCTTATGAGGCCAGCTATTTGTTGACTCATTTAGATGTCGATCTAAAAGACATGTTTGATGAAGAACTCGCTCTTATTTTGCCTTTATTTGGTCAAATCCAATCCTTTGCACAAAAGCACTTTGAAAATAAAAAAGGAATTGTCCAAGCCCTTGAACCCAAACCGCTCGCGTATAAAGCTGGAGAAATAGCGGGAATTACCATAGATCAATTACGCCCCAATGATGACGTTGATTTTAATTTCCTCACCCAATTCAGTGCTGTTTTACCAAGTTATATAGATAAGTTAACCCACTATATCGAACAATTTTCTTCACAGATTAAAGAATCAGAACCAAAGCTCAATCAAAAAAAGCTGGCTGAATTACAAAATGCCGCACTCAATCTATTGAATGATATAGAAAATATTAAAGGAAATAGCGTTTTTGTTTCCGTCAAATTTTTGAACTATATCCACATAATTAGCAATATCATCACCTTATCCATGAGTACTTTGGAGCAAATTGGAGAGCTCAGTGAATCTTCTCAGGACCTGGTTCGTGATAAACTGGGGCAGCTTAAGTATATTGTTCTGCCTACTTTATTCGGCTTGGTGGATAAAATCGAAGATAATGCCATGCTTAAGCCCGGTACTTTGTCTGTCCCCTTGATGGAAAAAGTCAAAGTTTTATATGAAAAAATACTTTATCTTCCCCAAAAAGCCATTGATTTTAAAAAGAAAGGTGCAAATTTACTTGAAATAGAAGACCCACACTTTATCGAATTAAGATTGGAAATGACCTACAGACGGATCGATAAAGCCAATAAAGCATTATATAAAATTCAAAAAGCAAACGCCGCATGCAGACGTTTTTTTACCATCTTAAAAGATCCCCAGTACAGTAAACTGCGCTTATATCAGCTTCCTGACGAGGTGAAGGAAGAGCTTGTAAAAAACTATAAGCTTCTCAAACCTTACATGGCCCAACTCGACATTGATTTAAATTCTCTAATCATCTCGAGATTGACTGGTCCGGCAAAAGAAGATTGGTATTCTTATATTGGAACGCCCCTACGCTGGGTTAAAAAACAATTGCCTGCAGACCATATAAGCTTTGTATTGGCAAAAGAAAGCGCACTAAATAATTTAATAACTAAAGATGAAAACAGTAAGATCTTTCATATTAACCTTAACAAAGATTTAATTGACTCAGTACACAAAAAAGCAAATTTAGTTTTATTTCCCTACCGAGGTAATGAAAAAACAAGTGTGTATGCAGTTGATGAATCAATACCGTTACATGTCGAGCAAGTTAAAGATAAAAAATCAAGACTTAAAAAGAAAGAGTTTGAATTGGTGCAAATGGCTTATTTGCACTTTGTCCAGATCATAAAAGAACAAATTGCCGCAAACCCTGATCTCTATAATAAAAATTTGGCGCTAAATAATCTCGGAGAAAAAGAGAGGAATGAATGCCACCAATTATTTAAGATATTTCAACCCTATCTAAACTCTATTGTCGCCCCCGAGTTTAAAGATTCAGCAAAAAATTTTGAACTTTACTTAGTAGGTTTATTTGCAGAAAAAGAAAATCTAAAAACTCCATCTAAAGAGTTTTTTTTAAATCTTGATAATAATGTCCGTAATTTTTTTGATTTCATCAATTTTCAGTGGTTCGATAAAAACGAATTTCAAAAAATATTAAACGCCTACAGTCAATTTTCCCAAATAATAAAGAAACAGATCGAGGAACAACCTCAGCATTATGGAAATAACCTGGTTTTAACAAGTCTTGATGAAGGGACAAAACAAAAGTGCTATCAGTTATTCCAAATCTTCCAACCCTATTTTAAATTAGCAATTCCACGTGATCTTCAAGCCTCTGCACTTAATTTTGAAAAGTATCTCACTGCATTTCTTACTAATAAGCCTGTTGAGTTACTTGAGGCGCCGCCTGTTTCCCTATTTTTAAAACTGGATAAACCTATTCAGGATTTCTTTGCCGAATGGAAGGATAAAAGTCAAACTTATTATGATTTTGCGAAAGGTAAATTTCTTGATGAAAAAGAGTCAAAGGCGCTGGATGTCAAGCGGGAAGAAGATGCAAAACTGCATTTTAAAACGGTAGAGGGTGATAAATTACTGCAAAATTATGAGCAATTAACAGCAGATCAAACTCTCGAAATTTATCAATGGTACCGAAATAAGCATAACAAATTTTTAGTAGTCCATAATGCTTATACTCAATTTCTCAAGTTGCTTGATAAAGAAATAAAAGCAAAACCTGAAATTCAGGAAAACATATCGCTCCTCAATCAAATTCGTCCTGGGATAAAAGCTCAACTGCGGAATTTATACAGTATTTTCCAGCCTTATTTAATTAATGCAGTACCGTCCGAACATAAGGAAGACGCCCTAAGTTTCGATGAATTTTTAGTCGACAGTTTATCTACTACACAATTCTTTAGCGAAGATGCACCACCAATTGAAATATTTCTGGATTTGAAAAGTTATTTTCAAGATGTTTTTATTCGCTTCAATTCGGAATGGAATCGAAGAACTGAACGTTTTTTTAATTTAGCTCAAGAAAAATTTATTCTCGAAAACAATTCAACAGCACTTAAGCCCGATCCTACAACTGGCCGAGAGCACTTTGTAATCCAACACACCAATTATTCCAAGTGCATCCATGAGTTTAGGCAGTCTTTATTTGAGATAACAAAACTATTTAATCAGTCCATGCAAGCTGAATTAACTCCTAACCTGTCAACTCAGCCCGTACCAGGGTCAGATCTTTCCGCCGAAGGATTATTTATTCAGGCATGGCAGACTGTATTGCCCCCATCTAAAGCACCTTTCCCTGAAATGGAGGATAATAACAAAAGGTTGGCGCAAAGCAGGCAAGTCTGTGCCTTAAAAGATATTTATAACAGTTTGTTCCATTTGGAAGGAATTGTCCTCGAGTTAGAAAATTTAAATAATAAAAGCATCAAAAGTCGATACGTATACTATTTATTACAAGCTTATGGACATCTTAATGAAATCATAAAATCTGCAAAACGTTTGGCTGCAGATCCGCATTTGGGCTTCCTGGCCCGAGATTTACTTGATAAGGCACAAACTATTTATGCAACCTTCCAGGAGCATTCTGATGCATATCAAGTTGGGCCCGAGCAAATCTCCTTCGGACCAGCGCAAGTTCAATACAATGCCCTTTGGTATGTCCTTAATGCCTTTTATATTACCCCTAAGCACATCAGAGCGTTTAAAAATACGAATTACCTGACCACTGCAGAGCTTAATGAATTACATTTTAAAGCCAAAAAATCAACATCATTTATCGAGGGATTGATTAATAACTCTAATTCCTATTTTAAATTGTTCCTGCAAACGCCCAATATGATTTATTTATACCAGGAACTCACAGCCAAACTTAACGAATTTACGAGTACGTCCCATGATGCGGTCATGGATAATATTGAGAAGATACAGTCGGAAATATTGACTCCTATGCTTCTTGAAGCAGATCATTGGGAAAACCGATTAGGACTCTCTCCTGGGATATTATCAGGTCCATTAAGGCAAATTACCAATGAATTTTTCAAAGGATTATTGCACCCGCTGGACTTGGATTCCAAAACGCGAATAGGGTTAATTTATGATAAAAAACAGCTGGAAAAAAGAACCAGTTTGACCAGGAAGCAAATCAACAGAAACCAAAAATATATAAAAAAAATAGATAAAGACTTCCAGGATATTGAACATCTATATCATTGGTATCTTGAAGTCACCACACCTATTGATGTATTGGATTTTTCTGTTCCCATCCAAAGAGTGCCACTCGATAAAGCAAAAACTGAGCTCTGTGCAGCTTACAAGAAAGCATTGCCCAAACTGGCACAGCTAAAACAAAGTAAAAAAGTTGAAATCCCTCCCAGTATGTATGCAGAAGATCATAAGCTGGATGAATTATGTAATTCTGGGCTTAAATCTTATGATCCGCATTTTACTGAAATCGAAGCGTTGATTGTGG
Source organism: Fluoribacter dumoffii NY 23 (assembly GCF_000236165.1). NCBI lineage: Bacteria > Pseudomonadati > Pseudomonadota > Gammaproteobacteria > Legionellales > Legionellaceae > Fluoribacter > Fluoribacter dumoffii. The sequence goes on from NZ_CM001373.1 coordinate 2,942,603, forward strand.
CAAGCCATCATTATTATCTCGGCTTAAAAGCAACTCATCAAATGCGTCTGAATACGGTACAGGAAAAATTGGACTATCTGACGGATTTGGAGCCAATAGAGGCACAAGAAAAACAGCTTTTTGTTGAACAATATACTACCGATTCATTCAAAAAACATCTGGAAACAACCTGCAATAGTTCAAAAGCTTTACAATATTTGCAGTATAATACTGATAAAGAATATAGGGATGAACTGCATGCATACCTACAAAACCTCCAAAAGGAAATCATTGCTAAATCCAAAAACTCCCGGAATATTGATCGGAGTATTAAAAAACTTTTAGAAATAGAAACCAGGAAATTCGAAAAAAAATACTACGCAGATTATTATCATCTTTTTACAGTACGTGCAGCCTTGGAACAATTTAAAATTTATTTCAGCTCTTCCAGACTTGCTATTCACAATCATAAAGCCCTCTTTGAAAGCGATAAAACTTTAGATATGAAATCTGAACGAATCAAAGAATTAGAAGCCATTGCTAATAATCAATCCATGGAGGTTCATGATCGTTTGCAGGAAATTGAGAAAAAAATTAAAGACCCCAATTTCGGAAGAATTATCATGGCCCATAAACAAATGGATACATTTAGTTTCACTTACCTGAAAATATGTTTTTTCTCCTTGCTTGAGGCATTGAATTTATTTACCCCAACAAGAAAAATACTTCTTGGTCAAATCAATGCTGCTGTAACAAACCAACCCAAAATGAGTGAGCTAACCAAACGTTTGGGTCTATTTGCCACCAATAAACCCGATAATGATCTGGAAACCAAAAGATATGAGGCCCCTATTCTGCCCGTCTTGGATTCTAATCCCTAATAATCTTAAGTAGAAAACTGCATTTAAAATTAAAATTCATCCAATTTTTTTAACCGAGAGACTCTTCGCTTTCTAAATGTTCTGCTGCAGCAATTTTCGTATGATCTGCTGCCAATAAGAGATACATTGAAGGAACAACAAAAAGGGTAAACAAAGTACCAATCGAAATTCCCATGGCGATGACCAAACCAATGTTAAAACGGCTTTCAGCACCCGCCCCTGTAGCAAAAATTAGGGGTATTACTCCTAATACCATTGCCGCAGTAGTCATTAAAATCGGACGTAAACGAATTGCGGCAGCGGCTTTTATCGCATCAAATTTTCCTTGGCCACTAAGCTGTAAATCATTAGCAAATTGCACAATCAAAATACCGTGTTTACTAATAAGGCCAATCAGCGTCACCAGACCTACCTCACTATAAATATTAAGCGTAGCATGACCAATGCCTAAACTGATAAAAATCATGGCACCGCAAATGGACATAGGCACACTAATCAAAACTATGAGAGGGTCGCGGAAACTTTCAAATAAAGCAGCCAATGATAAAAAGATGATAATTAAAGCAAAGAAAAAAGTGACAATTAAACTGGAGCCTTCTTGAATATACTGACGGGATTGAGAGGCGTAATCAATGTAATAGCCTTGAGGTAACTCCTGTTTGGCAATGTCAGCAAAAGTGTCCAATGCTTTTCCCATAGATACCCCAGGAAAGGCTACAGCCGAAATCGTAGCAGAATTGAGCTGTTGAAAATGATTTAATGATTCAGGAACAATCTGCTTTTGTAAACTGGCTACAGTAGATAGGGGTATGGAGGCTCCCGAAGAGGTCTTAATGTAATAGTTTAATACTTGTTCGGGGTTCAGTCGTGTCTCCCTCTTCACTTGAGGGATTACCTGGTAAGAGCGACCAGCATAATTGAAATAGTTGATATACCCTTCACTCAAGGCAGATCCAAATAAATTACCTAAATCCTGCATGGTCAAGCCAAACTGGGATATTTTATCGCGATCCAGCTTAATTTTCGTCTGTATTTGATCAATTTTGAGATCAGGATCAATAAATGCAAAAATACCAGACTCATAAGCTTTATCTAAAATACGTTGTAATACATCATTTAATTTATCAAAAGTCTCCGTCGTAGTGATAACAAATTGGATGGGGAGACCGCTCCCGCCTCCGGGTAATGAAGGTAACTGAAATGCTGCCACTTTAGCCCCTGCAATTTTATTGAGCTCCTTTTGAATTATGGGCACTAAATCATTGGAGGTTCGTGTACGTTCCTCCCAAGGTTTTAATACCATTCCAATGATAGAAGTATTCAAACCTTGAGATCCATCGACCTGGAAAATATGATCCATTTCGGGAAATTTTTTAAATATTTTATTTACTTCATTAGCATAAAGTTGTGTTTGGGCTAAAGAAGCGTTTGCTGGTGCAGTTACCTGAGCGATAACAATCCCCATATCTTCTTGAGGGGCCAATTCTGTTGATGAAGTAATAAAAAGAAAATAATTACTTAAGAGAATGATGATGGCAAAAACAACTACAACCGGCAAATGTTTCAAGGTTGAGGATAAAATCCGTTCATAAGATTTCTCAAGTTTTGTGAATGAATTATCAACATAGGTCATAAATCGCCCTTTAATAGATCCATCACCCAATTTAAGGAATTTGGAACACATCATAGGGGACAAAGTTAAGGCAATTACAGCCGAGACTGTTACTGCACCGGCAAGGGAAAAGGCAAACTCGGTAAACAATGCCCCTGTTAAGCCGCCCATAAATCCAATAGGTAAATAGACAGCAATCAAAACTACAGTGATGGCAATAATAGGGTTCGCCAATTCACGCGCCCCCAATAAAGCGGCTTTAAAGCGTGTTTTCCCCTCCTCGATGTGGCGCTGCACGTTTTCAACCACAATAATTGCATCATCCACTACCAGACCTATGGCGAGCACTAAAGCCAATAAAGTAAGCAAGTTAATGGAATATCCTAAAATGAGCATGATCCAAAAGGCCCCAATCAGAGACAAGGGGATTGCAATAATTGGAATGACAACTGAGCGGATGGAGCCAAGAAAGATAAAAATGACAACAGTTACAATTAAAAATGCCTCTAATAAAGAAACAACCACTTCATGAATCGAAGAATCAACAAATAAACTGGCATCATATACAATTTTGCCTTCCAGGCCTTGTGGTAATTGTTCCTGAATGGTGGGAAATATTTTTTTAATCTCATCGATTACAGTTAAAAGATTGGCTGAAGGTGCGACAACTATCCCTATATATACCGCGGTGCGTCCATCAAAACTTACTGAAGAATTATAATTTTGTGCACCCAAATCCACAGTTGCCACATCTTCCAAACGAATTATTGCCCCGTTTTGCGCTTTAATGATCATTTTCTTAAACTGGTTAACATTCGTTAAGTCCGTACCAGCGGTAAGATTCTGAATAAACATCTGGCCATCAGTACGACCTACAGCAGAAATAAAATCATTATTTGCCAGAGCCGCGCCAATTTCTGCTGCAGAAATCCCATACCCCGCAAGTTTAACCGGATCAAGCCATGCTCTTAGGGCAAAGGTTTGATTTCCTAAAATTTGTGCATTTTGTACCCCATTGACCGCTTGTAATTTTGGCTGTACGACCCGAATTAAATAATCTGTAATTTTATTAATCGGTAATTCATCGCTATAAAAACCAATATACATGGAATCAATCGTTTGCCCCACTGAAACGGTGATAACCGGTTGCTGCGAATTTTTGGGAAGCTGGTTCAAAACGGCATTTACTTTGGTGGTAATATCGGACAATGCCTTTAAAGGATCATAATTGAGAAGAAGGTTTACAGTAATCGTACTTGTACTAGGTGAACTGATGGACGTCATGTAGTCAATCCCATTAGCTTGGGCGATTGAATTTTCTAATGGGGTAGTGATAAAACCTGCAATGACATCAGGGTCAGCCCCTGTATAAGCCGTGGTTACAGTGACGATGGCATTTTCTGTAAATGGATATTGCATTACAGGTAAAGATCCAATGGAGCGTAAGCCCATGGCTAAAAGCATCAAGCTAATTACTGTAGCCAGTACAGGTCTTCTAATAAAAATATCAGTAAACCGCATTATCTAATCCTTGATCTATCTAAACGACTTGTTTCGTTGCAATGTAACCTGTGGCCTGATTACCTGGACTCCCAGCATATTCCGCGATCGCCTATTTTTCCACCACTTTGGGTGATGCTTCATTACTGGGTTGAATTGTATTATTAATCAGAACCTGACTGCCATTCTTGAGCTTCAATTGTCCACTGGTCACCACGATATCACCGGCGTGTAACCCTTTTAAAACAGCGATTTGATCCCCTCGGGTATCTCCAACCGTTACAAAAACCTGTTTAACTACCAGAATGGGTTTATTATTTTGGTCTTTTTGACCGTTCTCTTTAACTAAATAAACAATATCCCCATAAGGATTAAAACTAATCGCCGATTGCGGTAGGGTCAGATAATTTTTCTTTGCTCCCGTTTCAACTTCCACCTGAGTAAACATACCGGGCTTCAATTTAAAATCGGGATTAGGAAGCGTAGCTTCTACTTCCACATTACGGGTAGCACTGTCTACAATAGGTTCAATTGTAGTAATTTTCCCCTGAAATATTTTATCAGGGTATGTATCAGCAACCACCCTTACATTTTGTCCCAACTCTAATTTGGCCAACTCTTGCTGGGGCAAATAAAAATCAACGTAAATGGGATCCAATGCTTGTAGGGTGGTGACTGTGTCTCCTACATTAAGATACTGTCCAGGATTAATGTTGTTAATTCCTAATTGACCTGTAAAAGGAGCGCGAATAGTCTTTTTTTCAACGGTGGCAGTTTGTTGTGCCACTTGAGCCTGTAAATTCTTTAGGTTCCACTCATCAGCGTCCACGGTTTGTTTACTGACTGCCCGCACCGCATATTGTGCCTTATCACGGTTATAAGTAATTTTTGCCAATTCAACCTGTGCCTGTAATGAATGTAATTGCCCCAATTCAGTATCGGCATTTAATTGCACGAGAACAGTCCCCTTTTTAACAGGTGTACCGGGCGTGAAATAGATTGTCTGGACCATCCCCGCAAGTTCGGTTGTGACATTCACACCAAGGCGTGCTCGCATATTGCCCACCGCTCTTAAAGTAGGCTGCCATAATGAAGCTTCTACTTTCATTGTCGAAACGGTTACCGGAGGCGATTTCATCTTGAGAAAATATTGTTGCATCATATAATTACCAATCGCTTTCCAGCCAAAAATCAGAGCAAAGAGGACTCCAACAGCAATCAGCATAATAATCATTTGTTTTTTTAAAAATATTTCTTTCATAGACACTCCTTGACACACCAAGGTTTATGCCACCAGCCTCCGCCCAGGGCTTGAAACAAAGCAGCTGTATCACTGTAGCGGGCAGCCTGTGCCTGGATACGGTTAATTCGAGCCTGTTGGTACTGTTGTTGTGCATTTAATAAATTGATATAACTCACCCCACCTAAACGATACTGTTTTAGCGTAAGGTTTAAGGAGTTACGTGCCGAATTTTCAGCGAGAGTCTGCGCTTGCAACGTTCGTGCATCAAATTCTATCCCTTTTAAAACATCCGCCACATTTTGAAAAGCTTGCAGAACAGTTTGTTTGTACTGAGCAGCAGTTTGCTGATAGGCTGCTATGGCCGCGCGTCGTTGTGCCCATAAGGCCCCTCCATGAAATAAAGGTTGCATTAGTTGGTTCGAAACAGACCAAACATTATTTTTTGCCGTGTAAAGCCCAGAAAAGGTGGTACCCAGCCAACCTTCATTGGCATTTATGGTAAATTGCGGAAATAAATTTGCTGTTGCAACTCCAACTTGGGCACATGCCTGATGAAGTAATGCTTCAGAGGCACGCACATCAGGGCGTTGGCGCACAAGATTTGAAGGTAAACTAACAGGTAACGCTCCAGGTAATTTTAAACGGTCTAAACGAATAACCGGTAAAGGGGCTTCAGGATATGTACCTATAAGAGTAGTTAAGGTATGTTTTGCCTGGGATAAGCTCTTTTGCAATGGGGGTAAGGTCGCTTTTGACTGCTCAAGTAAGGTTTGTTGCGTCAACACATTTTCTTTGGAAACAGCCCCCAAGCGGAACTGGTTGTTTAACACATTCAGGAGACCTTGCTGGGCTTGAATAAGCTCCTGGGTCGCCTCAATTTGTGCCTGGTAAGAAGCCACTGCTATGGCTGAGGTAACGATATTGGAAGTAAGGGTCAAATAAGCCGCAATGACCTGGAATTGCTGATAATCAACCTGCGCTCGCAATGCTTCGATTTGACGCCGGGCGCCTCCAAAAACATCCAAAGTATAAGATAAATTAAAGGAGGTATAATAGAGGGTAAAGATAAGGCTTTCATTTGGGCTCCCTATCTGCGCTCCTGAATAACGTTGCGTTTGCATCATATCGGTAACATCAATTGAAGGAAACATCGAATTGCCGATTTGCACTTTCAAATTTTCCTGAGCTTGCCGTAAAGCTGCTGAAGCTGCAGCTAAATTGGGACTATGAGTTAAACCGGTCCGGATGAGTTGATTAATTTCCGGCGAATGAAAAAGTTCCCACCATAATAAAGGAATGTCTTTGTCTGTAATAAAAGTTTGCGACTGGCCACCAGAACTGGGGGCGCTGGCTGTTTTTTTAGGTAATGGCGTTTCGGTAAACCTTTTAACTTTTGGCGGGGTGGGTGAATGAAAGTTAGGGCCAACCATACAAGAGGTTTGCAGAATTGTGCTCGGCAAAATCAGAAGAAATACTCTTATACATTGTTTAAAATCAAACACTAACCACAATTCCTTGTGAATCATTTATTTAGAATGTTAATTTATCACGGATTGAGATGGGTTAACAGTTTATGCGTGGGGGGTTTTATTTTTATTAGAAGGATTTTGATGCTCTGTAATTGCACACCAAATACTCACAACTTGTAATAAAGGGCATTTTTCTTGAAATGAGTGCAAAAAGACAGCGCTACTGATGACACAAGCAACTAGTCACTTAACAGACATGGATGCGATTATCAGTGCTGGGATCTATTAACAATCAACTCTCCGTCCCTCCGCCTTGGTGCAAAATTTCGATAGACCTTTGTGGGAATGACAATCTTTTATAAAAAAAGTAAAAGGTGCGGAATGCAAAAGAATCCACTCTACTTGATATTTCCAAGTAAAATTATATCTTTTCCAAACAAATACAATTTGGTTTTAAATTAAAAAATGTGCTTTAATTAAAGGCAGTAGGCGTGTTTTTTATTACTGGCTGCATCATGAAAATATCTGTAGGACAAGCATTATTAATTCTTCTTGCAAAGAACCGGGATAATGGAGATAAATACAATCAACTTAAGCATTTATATTTGGCGGGTGCAAAAGACGAGGAAACCCGTGCAGCAATTGATGCTTACCTGCAGGATCCTGCCCTGGAAGACTACGAAATTTCCAAAGCCCCCAAAGACATTAACCGTGATAGCTCCCGCCGCTACTTTGAAACCCATTTAGCTTATGAAACCTTAAGTAGTGAGCTGGAGAATTTTACCCTTGAGGAAATGCACCAACATTTAGAGGCTATTAAAGGGACAGCTTATAGTTCTTATGCAAGTCTTTACGAGGAGGTTTTACAAGGAGAATACACTCCTTCAGATGATACAGAACATGAATATGCCGATTATTTAAACAAACTTAAAGAAAAAGAAATATTCAGCCAATTTAATGACGAGCAAAGACAAAAAATTGTTGATGTAGTTTCCTCTGCGTTTGTAGCAATGATCATTGCTTCTCAAAGCCAGGATTTGTTGCCTTTAGATATTTATGGAGAAGGGATTTTCCTGGACAGAGGGAAAGAACCTAAACGAAATCAGCGGAAAACCACGACCAGTGCGCTTGGCATTTTACAAAGCGCCGATCCTGTTCCCTTGAATGATCCTGCACGTATGGCCAAAACCCAAGATTTTTTGAAACCTTCAGAACAATCAACCTATGACCCCAATGCTCAATGGGTACAGGATAACTTTTCCCGCCTGGTTCATCCGTTCTCTAACTCTATTTCAGGTACCATGCTTTGCCAATTGCGTGCTTTGGCCAAAATAAAGGAGCTTAAAAAATTAGTAGATTATATGGAGGCACAGGGAAAACCGGCGAGCGAATCAGCAGAACAAAGCCACCCCATTGATGAAACCCATAAACAAATGGAGCGGGATCTGGTGCTGTATATAATGAAACCCGGTTACGGTAAAGTAACCAGTGAGGTGCTAGAGCAGGCTGATGAACTCGTGAAAGAAGGTAAAATATCGAAAGAAACAATTGAGGCAGTAAAAAGAAGGGTAGACGAAAGCCTTTTGGCATCAAAAGAAAAATTGGGTACTTTTTTAAAAATTTATGTTTCTGCTCTCTTGTTCAACGCGGGGGGGCATAGTTTACATGAATTTGTTTCCCCGATCGGTTTAGCCAAGGTTCAAGAAGAATTTTCTGATATTGAAGGTTTTGAAACCTTGGATCTGGAAGAGTTATTTTTAAATACAAATCAAGAAGCATTTGATAAGGCCTTGAATAAAGCCATAGCATACAACGAGCAAATTCTTAAAAAGAAGGCAGTCAATGAAGAAATAAGTAGTTTAAAAACAGCAACTGATGAAAGAGTAATACCTGGGCTAATTAATGCCTCACAACTGAGCAAGGACGTAAAAGCAAATCTTTTGGAACTTGCACAAAAAGACCTACATCATGCAGCGGATTGTTTTAGACTAGTGGAAAAACTGCAACAGCTCATGATAAAAAACGACATCCGGGTTGATGCAGAATATTTTTCCTTTTTCCGACAAGGTGCCCTAAGGCAAGAAGTTTTCAATAAAAATCTGAATAACGCAATCATAGAACTAAGCAAAGGAAACGATCAGGAAGCAAAGTCCATTATTGAAGACACTATAAAAACACTCAAAAATTTTTATTCCACTAATAAACCTGAACTCGTGGCACTCCAGAACGTTTATAAATTAATAAACTCCCAGGTTATTATTGAAAGTAATATAGTATTGGGAAAAAGCTGAGTTGTGTTCAATGAATAATCAAGTTAAAATATTGATTCCCTTAATCCTTATAATTTATGCCTAATTTGAATAAAATTGATGATCAAGGAAATTACCTGGAGTTTCCCGGAGTTAGCATCGTTGCCCACGTAGGACAAGCAAACCTTAATCTATGGCAAAAGATTCATCGCTTCCTTCAAAATACTCCCGCCCTTCGTAATTATTTCTCTCCTTTGCCTTATCAAAGTTATCACATGACTACCTGTGATTTGTATACAAAAGAAGACACCGCTGGTGACTGGATTCATTTTATATCGCAAAATTTGCAGTTGTTCCAAAAACTTAATCGCAAACTGTCTGAATTGAAATTTACCCCAACCATTGCGATTGAAAATATCTATTTTTTTCCGGCATTGCAGTTAGTGATTACCATCCCTCCTGAGCAAAGGATGATTATTCAACGGGTTGCAAGCGAGTTTGGTTTGGAAAATAAAATACCTGCAGAATTCCACATTACCCTGGCTTATGGATATAACGAAATTGAAGATGAAGACAGCTTCAAGGAAATCAAAAATAAAATAGGTGAACTACTCACCATTTGCCACAAATACGAGCAACCCATTACTTTATCTCCACCGGAATTATGTTTTTTTCATACTATGGAGCAATTTATTCCCTGGGATGGTTCAACTAATCCTTTTATTCCCCAACGCCCTGCAGATCGCTGGAAATTATTTAACTTCAAAAACGGATTGGAGAAAGAGGGAAATGATAAAAATGCAAATTCTAAAATTTGTCTTGTAATGTAAATTTATAGTGGCTCATACCCGTTTGCACATATGGGTTGTGAATCCCCCCTAGTATTTATTGACTAAGGGGGTGGCAATAATTATCTGGAGGCTCTTTGAATGTCTTTACCCACTGTGGAAACATCTTTTCCAAACCCATGAACAGTTCCACAAGCAGTTAATGCTGCCAATGTAGTGAAACAAACACTAACCATAATTATTTTTTTCAGTATATTCATAATAATTCCCCTTTTTATTTTTAAAATTTTTCTTATTCATTATTTTAGACCAAATTCTCATAAAGTTAAAAAAATAGATAACAGTTAGAGCGGAAGTGATCCTTGATGTATTTTCTCAAAAAATATTGCTACAGTACTTAATTTCTTGCAATAAAAGGGAAATAAATTTTGCGATCATTGGTTATAACTTGTGTTTTATCTCTGGTGACAGTGACGGGGTGCTCGCTTTTTGGTGAAGTCCACACGAATACCGAACCTCTTAATGCAAGGGATTTAGCAGTAAAACACGTTTATAAACGCCCTAAAAAAATTAACTCTGGCCATAGTTTTATCCGTTTTAATGATTCGCAATTAACCCAACTCATTTCTGTTGCCCTTGAAGATGCACCCGATATACATAGTGCTAAAGCACGGATTAACCGCTCCCAACAACTTGCAAAAATTGCCTATTCTTCACTTTGGCCATTCATTGACTCCAGCGGTTACCTGGAAAAAGCTTACTTCCCCATCCATGGCACAGTCCCTCCTCCTATCAACTCCTTTAAGGTGAATCAGGCATCTATCGCAAATATAGGTTTAAAATTTAATTATGAACTGGATTTTTGGGGTAAAAACAGGGAAAACCTGGCAAGCAAAGTCAGCGAAGCATTCGCCGCCCAAATGGATTTAGCCCAAACCCGTCTCATTTTAAGCACCGCAGTTGCTACCGCGTATTTCGATGTGCAAAATAACAGAGTGCAACAAGGTTTTGCCCGAGAAAACGCGCGCGTCTTAAAGCAATTGGCTGATATCGTCGTTGATCGCGAACATCAGGGAATTGAATCGAATATTCCGGTAAATACTGCATTGGCTAATGCCCAAGCTGCTATTTTAGCTGTAGAGGATTACCGACGTGCTGAAATGCAATCAAGGCATCAACTGGCGGTATTAATGGGTAAAAATCCCTTGAATACGCAAATTGATGTCGCTGCCTTTGCATATCACAAAAAAGAGCTGTTATTACCTGAGGTCATCCATGCGGATGTACTTGCACAAAGGCCTGATGTAGCTTCGGCTCGGGCTTTGGCGGAAGCAGCCGCCCATCAAGTCAATGTGGCCAAAACTGCCTTTTTTCCAAACATTAATTTAAAAGGCCTCTTAAGCTTGCAAAGCTTGTATTTTAGTAAAGCTTTTAATATCTGGCTGCAGAATGATAATGCCGCAGCAGCTTTTGAGTTACCGATTTTTGATGCCGGTGCACGTAGGGCAAACCTGGGAGTGAATTACGCCCAATACGAACTTTCGGTAAATCAATATAATCAGACCATTTTAAATTCATTACAGCAAATCGGCGATCAATTATCGGCTTTAAAAGCTCTTGAGGCACAAATTTCAGCACAAAATAAAGCATTAAATAATACAGAATACAATTACAGACTATTTCGCGCACGATATAATCAGGGAATTATTGATTACACGCAAATCCTTGAAATAAAACAACTATTAATTCAACAAAAAGCTATTTTGTACCATTTGCAAACGCAGCAAAAACAAGCTTTTGTGGCCTTAGTGGCAGCCTTAGGTGGAGAGCTATAAAATTATGGCAGAAAATAAAGAAACTGATTCCAAATCTCAAGAAAAGGGTGTATCACCTCAAACCCTGCATAAACGCAAAATTGCCATGTTCCTTTTAGGGGGTATTTTTTTATTTGCCGCCCTGTTGTGGTTTCTTTATTGGCTTATTTGGGGACGTTTTGAACTCTACACTGACGATGCTTATGTGACTGGAAATATGGTTCAACTCATGCCGCAAATCCCAGGTACTGTGATTAGCATCAATGCTGATGACACCCAACTCGTGATGGAAGGTCAAATTTTGATTAAACTGGACCCCACCGATTATAAAGTAGCATTACAAAGAGCCAAGGCCGATTTAGCCCAAACCGTACGCCAAGTTCGCCAGTATTTTGAAAATGCCGCGCAGGCCCAGCAAAATGTGATTGTAAATAAAGCAAACCTGGTTAAAGCCCAACTCGATTTGCAACGACGTAAAGGTTTGGTAGGAAATCGGGCAGTATCCCGCGAAGAAATGCAGCATTACAAAACAGCATTTGAGTCAGCAAAAGCAACTTATGATCTGTCACAACATCAATTGGATGCCGCTCTGGCACTTGTTGAAAATTCCCATCTTTATACTCATCCTCTCGTTGAAACAGCCAAAGCAAATTTAAAAACGGCTTATTTGAATTTTAAAAGGACCACGATTGTTGCACCCATTACCGGTTATGTGGCAAAGCGAAGTGTTCAACCCGGACAACAAGTCTCTATGAATTCTGCTATGATGGCGATTGTGCCGCTAAGTGACACCTGGGTCGATGCAAATTACAAAGAGTCAGGGCTAAATGATATACGCATTGGCCAACCTGTTACCTTATATGCCGATGCTTATCCGGGAATGACCTATCATGGTCGCGTTGTGGGCTTAAATGCAGGAACAGGCTCAGCTTTTGCCTTACTTCCCCCTCAAAATGCTACGGGGAACTGGATTAAAATCGTCCAAAGACTTCCAGTACGCATCAGTTTAAATCCGGAAGAATTGAAAAAAATACCGTTGCAGTTGGGCTTATCAATGCGGGTGACCATCGATATCCATAACCTGAAAGGGAACCGTATCCCTCAAAAAACAGAACCCAAATTTAGCTATCAGACAAAAGTTTATAGGAAGCAGCTCGCGGAAGTTGAATCAATTATCGAGAAAATTTTGCACGCGAACTCCCCTGATATGTACTTACCGAGGAAAAATAATAATGGCTGAACGCCCTCCCCTAACTGGCGGTAGATTGGCTCTAATGACCATTTCTTTATCATTGGCCATTTTTATGAATGTCCTTGATGTGTCTATTGCTAATGTGGCAATTCCTACTATTGCCGGGGATTTGGGTGTAAGTCCTGATAATGGAACTTGGGTTATTACCTCTTTTGCTGTAAGCCAGGCCATTATGCTGCCTCTTACAGGATGGTTGGCGAAGCGATTTGGCGAAGTGCGATTATTTCTTTTCTCAACTGCTTTATTTACACTTGCTTCAGTGCTTTGCGGATTGTCCGCAAATCTGGAAATGCTGGTTTTTTTCCGCATCATTCAAGGCGCTGTTTCAGGTCCTATGATTCCATTATCGCAAAGTATTCTTCTTGCCAATTATCCTCCTGAAAAACGAGGACTTGCCACGGGGATATGGGCAATGACCGCTGTAGTGGGCCCAATATTTGGTCCAATCATGGGTGGGGTTATTACCGATAATTATACTTGGCCATGGATTTTTTATATCAATGTCCCTGTCGGAATTTTTTCTGTGATTTTCACTGCAGTTACCCTTAGCGGCAGAGAAACACCCATTACCAAATTACCCGTCGATTATATAGGTCTGGCTTTATTATCAATCGGCATTGGCTGTCTACAGGTCTTATTGGATAAAGGCCATGATCTTGATTGGTTCCACTCTGGATTCATTCAAGCATTGGCAATCATCTCTACGGTTACCTTAAGTTTTTTAATCGTTTGGCTATTGACCCAGGCTCATCCCATTATTGATCTGTATTTATTTGCTGATCGAAATTTTTCGGTAGGGACTATCAGTCTTACTTTTGGTTTTATGGTTTATTTTGCTACTGTAGTTATTTTCCCATTATGGTTGCAAACCCAAATGGGATACACACCAACATGGGCAGGACTTGCAGTTGCTCCCGTTGGAATTCTTCCCTTTTTCTTAACCCCTATTGTGGGCAATTATATGGGGAAATTTGATTTGCGGGTCATCGTCAGTATTGGATTTATTGTGTTCATCCTCACCTGCCTGTGGCAATCCAACTTCTATACCGAGGTAGGATTTATGCAACTTATTAAACCTCGTTTTGTTCAGGGACTTGGCCTTGCTTTCTTCTTTACCCCATTAATCGCACTAATTCTGGCAGACCTGCCTCCTGAACGGTTAGCCAGTGCTCTTGGCCTTGCCAATTTTTGCCGAATTTTAGGCGGCAGTTTTGGCACCTCAATCAGTGTCACTTTATGGAGTGACAGAGAAGCATTTCATCAAAGTCATCTTGTAGAACAAATAACCGTGTATAACCCCTTGGTACAGAAAACACTAGAGCAGTTACATTCCTTGGGGATCGCAGGACTGAAGAGTTTTGGGGTTATTTATGCAAGCATCATTAATCAGTCCTATATGCTTGCTACTAACGATATTTTCAAACTTTCTGCCTGGATATTCATGGTCTTATTGGCCATGATTTGGCTAGCCAAACCTACCTATGCACGTTCCTCTGGAGGCATTGCAGCAGAGTGATTGTTTCGTAAGCAATACTTCCCTATAATCGCTCGCGGATCTAATAATAATAATAGGGGTTTTGAAATGAAAAAATGGCTAGTATTGGTGACAACCAGTTTGATGATGATGAATGCTCATGCAGATAAATCTTGGTGTGGCTATAAAGATTATTTTCGTTTGAGCGATACTTCCCATCCAGGAATTTACGTAGTGAGTGGTTATAGTGATGCTGATGTACTTCTTCACGTTATTGGCCCCCGTAGTTTTGAAATCCTGGATACATTCCAATGCCGTAGCGGTTATGCACATGTTACCGTTGCTTATGATTCCGAAAACTGGTGTGTTCTGGACATTAAAGATGGTCCCTTGATGAATCACCCAACTGTTAGCGCTTCTTGTAATGGAATTCGTTACATCGATACAGTTTATGATGGTATGGGTAGCTATTCTTATACAATCAATCTCGATTGATCCTGACCCTTGAGATAGGATAAAGGCATGGAGACTCCTGCAGGTTGTTGCAACCGGATTATTTTTTGCCTTTATCCATTTTCCCCATATTCAAAGACCATCCCCCACCTAGCGCCTTAATTAATTGAATGCTTGCTATCTGACGACGAGTGCGGATATTTACTAATGAGAGTTCTGATTGCAATGCTGTATTTTCAACAACCACTACCTGCAAAAATGTAACCAGACCACCTTGGTACCGATACAATTCTTGCTGCCATGCACGTTTTGCTGCACGAGCCGCCGCTTTTTGACTGCGGTATTCCCTATCAAGCTGGTGAATCGCAATCAAACTGTCTTCAACCTCTTGAAAAGCGGTTAAAACGACTTGTCGATAAGCAGCAACGGTTTCAAAATATTGAGCCTTTGCCTGGTTTAATAAACCCCGCAAGCGCCCCCCATCAAAAACTGTTACCTCTGCCAGAGGTTGGGTTAAAGTTAACAAACTCAGCGGCCCAAGTGACCAAAAAAGGCTAGGTTTGGAAATGAGATTAGCAAGACTCCGACTTTGAAAACCGGCACTTCCAGTTAAATCAATCACAGGAAAAAACGCTGCCCGCGCTACCCCAATAGTTGCATTAGCCGCCTGAACCCGCGCTTCGGCAGCGATGATATCCGGTCTTCTATCTAAAATAGTAGAAGGTAGACTTGGAGATATAGCCAGAAAAACCCTTGGTGATTTGGCAGGAGTTAACGAAAAATTACTTGGTATTTCCCCAACTAATACCGCAATAGCATGTTCCAGTTGGGCCCTTTGTAATCGCATGTCGGCAGCCATTGTTCTGGCATTTTCCAGCTGAGCTTGAGCTTCATCCACATCCGATATAGGCGCTGCACCACCCTGATAGCGTTTTTTTGTTAAATAAAGGGCTTTTTGATAAGCCACTACGGTTGTATCCAAAATTTGCTGCGCCTCATCGCTTCCCCTGAGTGCAAAATAATTATTAGCAAGCGCCGCTTGCAAACTCAGTCGAATCGAAGCTATATCGGCGGCGCTGGCCTTGGCATTACTTTCATTAGCAATTACTGAATTACGGATGCTACCCCAAACATCGAGCTCATAAGAAAGAAAACCACCTAACAAAAATTGATTAAATACTGGGGGGGATACAGGATTGGCAACAGTTCGTGAATTTTGCTGCCGATCCGCATTAAATAACCCTTGAATGGAGGGGAAAAAATAGGAACGAGCTACCTGAACCAGGGAAAGTGCCTCCTGAAAACGAGCATACGCTACCTGCAAATTCTGGTTTGCAGCATTCAACTGGTATTCCAAATCGTTCAATACCGGATCATGGAAAGCCATCCACCACCCGTTTGGAGGAATAATTCGAGGCAATGATTTAATTTCCACCCATTTCCCAGGCTCCTTGAAATGTTCAGGGATAGGTATGGCAGGACGATGATAGTGGGGCGCAAGGGAACATCCTCCCAATGCAAAAACAAGAACCCCTGCCGCGATTACTTTTCTCATAAAACAACTCGTACCGCTTCGCCATCCCTAATTGCATCAGGGGGATTTACTACGATGCGATCGCCTGGTGATACTCCTGTGGCAATCTCCACCTTTGAACCAAAGTCACGCCGAATAGTTACTGAT
Source organism: Fluoribacter dumoffii NY 23 (assembly GCF_000236165.1). NCBI lineage: Bacteria > Pseudomonadati > Pseudomonadota > Gammaproteobacteria > Legionellales > Legionellaceae > Fluoribacter > Fluoribacter dumoffii. The sequence goes on from NZ_CM001373.1 coordinate 2,958,998, forward strand.
TTCAAGGTTACCTTATTGCTTTTATCCAGTGCAGCCACCTGTAAGCCCTGGGCACGAAAAAGTAAGGTATTCACAGGCAAAATTACTGTCTTGGGAGGAATAGGTAAAGTAAACCAAACCTCAGTGTAACCACCGGGTAATAATTCACCCTCTTTATTCTCGGAAGTAAACTGGGCGAGTAAAGTCCGAGTTTGAGGATCAATTGCATGCGCAGTTTCAAATAATTTAGCCGGAAAAATTTGTTTAGGATGCTCCGCAAAATGAAGGTTTACCGTCATAGCAGGTTTAATACGCGAAGAATAATATTGAGGAATCTTGACGTATATTCGCAAAGGATGGGTTTGGGCAATACGGAATAAAGGTCGCGCAGTGGTACTGCTTCCGGCATCAATTAAATCACCAATATCTGTCGCACGATCTGTGATCACTCCATCAAAAGGTGCAATCACTCGCTCAAATCCCACTAATTCTTGTAAGCGTTGCAAATTGGCTTTAGCTGATAGCACCGCAGCATCAAGAGCAGCAGCGGTACTCACCTTTTCATCTGTTTCCTGCTGGGAAACCGATTCCGTTTTTACTAAATTGAGCCACCGTTTTGCGGTAATCTGCGCCAGTTTATTGTTCGCAATTGCGGTTTTTAAATCTGCCTTTGCCTGGCGCTCCTGCGCATCAAGCTCTGGAGTTTCAATAACAGCAAGCAAATCGCCTTTTTTTACCCGGCTGCCAATATCAACATACCATTTTTTAACATAACCATTAGTACGAGCAAAAACAGGCGACTCATGCCAGGCCTGTACGTTACCAGGTAAAATAATCTTATCGACGCCCTTCTCTTGTTCTGCTTTCATGACTCGTACCACAGTAATGGCATCGGCAAGTGTTTCCTTACGCAAAGTGATCGCTGCATACACGCGGAAAACAATTATTATGAGAAGAAGGAACAAAAAAACACCACCCCAAATAATAAGTCGGCTAGGGCGCTGGTTATGTAAATACGGCTGAATTGTTTTAAGCATGTTTCTTCCTTTGCTTCTTCTTCAATTTGCGATCATGAATGACGTAAAACACAGAAGGCACGAAAAAGAGGGTGGCTATCGTTGCAAAGGATAAACCGCCAATTACCGCCCGTCCTAAAGGAGCATTCTGTTCACCGCCATCCCCCATGCCTAATGCCATAGGGAACATCCCAATGATCATGGCTAGTGCTGTCATCATTACGGGTCTTAGCCGTGTCTGTCCTGCCTCAAGAGCTGCTTTCATTGGGTCATTTTCCATCGCCAGATGATCGCGTGCAAAACTGATAATAAGAATACTGTTTGCAGTGGCAACCCCCATGCACATTATCGCCCCCGTTAAAGCAGGAACACTTAATGCAGTATGCGTGATGAATAACATCCAGGAAATGCCAGCAAGAGCAGCAGGTAAGGCGGTAATAATGATAAAGGGATCCGTCCAGGATTGAAAGTTAATCACAATTAACAGATAAACCAGTAAAATGGAAAAGGCCAACCCCCAATACAACCCGTTAAAGGCATGTTCTTTTGTTTCAATTTGTCCGCGAATAGCCACAGATGAGCCTTTAGGAACATCTTTTTTGGTATCGTGTATTATTTTCTTGATATCCTCTGCCACCGATCCTAAATCTCTGTCTTGTATCGAAGCAAAAATATCAATCACCGGTTGAACATTATAATGGGATTCAACTACTGAAGTCCAAGTACGTTTCAATTTGGCGAAAGCACCTAAAATTTGGGCTGGGTTAGGCGTAGTTACATTTCCTATTGGGATATTAAGCAAATCATTTAAGGATGTCATTATATATTGTGGAGCTTGAGTCACAATGGGATAAGAAACTCCACTGTTGGGATCCAGCCAAAAAGTAGGTGTGGTTTGAAAACTACCAGATAGGGTAATTAACAAGTCAGTAGCCACATTGAATTGAGTAAATCCAAGTTCTTTCGCCAAACTCCTATCCACATCAACAAAAAATTCAGGATAGTTATTGGCCTGTCTTATGCGCACATCAGTTAGACCAGGAATTCGTTTTAACTCCCTCATCAGCATATTGGCATAATCAGCATTTTCCTTCTTTTTCAGGCCTATAACTTGAATGTTAATTGGGGAAGGCAAACCAAAATTAATAATTTGATTGACGATATCTGCGGGCAAAAATGCAAATGTGACTTCTGGAAAATGTTCTCTTAAAATGGATCTTAACTGGTGAATATAATCCCGGCTGGGCCTATGTCCCTTCTTCAAAGAAATCAGAATATCAGCATCTTCCGGCCCATTTGTAGCAGAATTACTGTAAGATAAATTAATTCCACTAATAGGCAGCCCTATATTATCTACGATGCTATCCAGGTCTCGGGGAGGAATTACCTGGCGGATTACCCCATCGATATTATCAACAATGCGTGCCGTTTCCTCTACTCGCGTCCCAGTTGGGGCACTGATATGTAATTTAATTTGCCCTGCATCTACATTGGGGAAAAAATTTGAGCCGAGCCAAGGCCAAAGTAAAAATATCGAGATCCCCACAAAACCCGTAAAACATAAAATAAAAAAATTGGCATGGGTTAATACCCAGGATAATGATTCAGAATAGCGGGTGCGTAATTGGAAAAATCTGCTTTCAAACAGTTCATGAAGCCGTCTCAGTCGACCTTTATTTTTATCTTCAGCCAACAATTCATGTTTGTGCAGCCAATATTTTGCCAAGGTGGCTACCAGGGTGCGTGATAAAATATAAGACATCAGCATCGCAAAAATTACTGCCTCAGCTAATGGAACGAATAAAAATTGAGCGACACCTCCCAAATAGAACATGGGGACAAAGACAATGCAAATACATAAGGTGGATACGAGAGCAGGAATAGCAATTTGTTTTGCGCCATCAAGAATAGCCTGCTCCACTTCTTTGCCCTGCTCTAAATTCCAGTTAATATTCTCAATCGCTACCGTAGCATCATCTACTAAAATACCTACAGCAAGTGCTAAACCACCTAAAGTCATAATATTGATAGTCTCGCCCAATGCAGAGAGAATAGTAATTGAGGCTATGATGGATAGAGGTATCGACAAGGTAATAATTAGGGTACTACGCAAACTTCCTAAAAAGAGTAAAATCATAAGCCCTGTCAATGCCGCAGCGATAACTCCCTCAATAATTACGCCCCGAATTGCCGCAGTGACAAAAATCGATTGATCGGCAAAATTGGATAAGTTGAGTCCTTCAGGGAGCATGTCCTTAACTTTAGGTAATAGGTTTTTTACCCGTTTCACAATATCAAGGGTGGAGGCATTTCCGGTTTTTTGAATCGACATCATTACTGCCCGATGTCCATCCACGCGGACGATGTTCGTTTGAGGTGCAAATCCATCACGCACATGTGCAACGTCACGAATATATAAAACTCGACCCGGCGTGGACTTAACGGGTGCATCATTCAACTCAACCGCTGAAAGCGGACTGCCATTTAATTTGACAATATACTCATACTCACCAATTTTTTGGGTTCCCGAAGGGATAATCAAGTTTTGGGCTAAAATTGCGTTATTGATATCCTGGGCAGAGATCCCATAGGTTTGCATGGCTTGAAGATCTAAATCCACTTGTATTTGTCTAATTTTACCTCCATAAGGATAAGGTAAAGCCGCTCCTTGTACGGTTGCAAGTTGAGTGCGAAGAAAATTATTTCCCAAGTCATTGAGCTTTTGTTCGGGAATGGTTGCACTTGATAATACAAGTTGCAAAACGGGTACCGTGGACGCTTTATAGCTCAAAATTAATGGCGGCAAAGTACCTGGCGGTAAATTGCGTAACATGGTTTGGGCAATTGCCGTGACCTGACTGAGTGCGACATCGACATTTACTCCATGTTGAAAGAATAATTTAACTACACTAACGCCAATCAGCGACTCCGATTCAATATGCTCGATATCATTTACGGTAGTAGTTACAGCCCGTTCGAATACACTGGTGATACGATTACCCATTTCATCGGGAGGCAAGCCAGTATAATTCCATACAACACTCACAACCGGGATATTGATGTCAGGAAAAATATCTGTAGGCGTACGCATTATTGCCAAAGGCCCAATTATAAGAAGCATTAGGGCCATTACAATGAAGGTGTAAGGTCGCGAAAGTGCAATCCATACAATCCACATAAATATCCGTATTCAATTTGGAAAAGGTATTCATTATATCAATGAAATCAATTAAAAATTAAGAACTCGCAAGTTTTTATATTAATTGACAAGGTAAATTCCCATAACTGGGGTTGTTATTTCAATGAGTAGTTAAGGCACTGCCGGGATTATGATTAACTGAGGTCAAACTCTTGCCCACACTGAACAAAACCTGCAAACCCATGAGATTTTGCATTCGGTAATTCCCCATCATTGTAATGATATAACCAAAGCTTTGCTTTGATTTTGGGATCCAATGTATCCAGCTGCTTAAAGTGAGTATGTACTCCACTTGGAACCTCAAGAGTTTCACAATCATGAAAAATTAAGGTGGCTTCCCGATAATGTTTCTCAAAACGATCAGGGGTAAATTGGGCGTCTGTAGTGATGAAAAATGATTTTCCTTTATGACGAATAGTCAAACCATAGCTAGGCATCAACTCTCCATTTGAAAAAATATGGACTGTTTGTACCAAATTTAACTGCAAGCCTTCCCAATGAAAAGCTTGTCCTTCCTTAATCATTCGAACCGAAAAATAATCATTTAGGGTGGCTTCTTTCTCCTCAAGTGTTCTCAGGCCTCCACTTAAGCTATGTTCCCACAGTGGCTGAACCAGATTCTCATGGATAATTAAGGTAGATAAGCCATTTTGCGAAACGAATTTACGTTGAAAAGCGAACCATTCCATCCCGCCTATGTGATCGGCATGCAAGTGGCTAATGTAGACCGCATCAATTTCTTGAGGAAGATATCCAGCCCGGGTTAATGAAAAACGAATATCAGTACCGCAATCGATCAATAGCTTCTTACCACTATCGGTGAACAGCAGCATATTTGATTGAAAATTTCCAAAATCCGTTCCTATCCCGCTACCTGCTCCTAAAAATAAGAGTTTCATTAATTGATCCCTGAACTAAGTTAAGGCTCGTCCTAAAATTCCTTACAAAAACAAACATCTTCCTCCTAAGAATAGCATTTAAAATTGGTTATTAGAAATAGCTCGACTATTATAAATGAGCTATTCTTCATTTAGGGTCGATAAGAATTATGAGTCGAATGTGTTAACCAAGCTCAATATTAAAAACAAAGGTCTTTTATACTTTTTTTTCTTTTTTCTAGCCATTGCTCTTGTGAGTCTAATCTCTTGTTTGTTTGTATTGAAACATATCGCCATCCAGGAAGTTATTGATGGAAATGAACGTTATCAATTGTATGTATTAGCAAATAAACTTCGTCAGAGCTCTGATGATTTGACTGAGTTGGCACGCCTGTATGTAATAACAGGGGAGAAAAAGTATCGCGACTATTACAATGAGACCTTATCAATACGTAATGGGAGCGCCCCCCTTCCCTCCGATTACGATGAATTGTACTGGGATTTTGTTATGGGTAATAAACCTCCCCATACATTCAAGCCGGCAAAATCATTAGCAGCGATGATGTTAGAGCACCAGTTTACTCTTAAAGAATTTTCCTTACTGAATGAAGCCGAAAATCAAAGCAACAAGCTTGCAGAAACTGAAACTCAAGCCATGAATCTTGTGGAAGGCAAATATCAAGATAAATCAGGAAATTATTCGATTATCGGCAAACCAGATCCTCAATTAGCGCAACAAATGGTTTTTGGTGAAGATTATTTGAAGAAAAAATTACAGGTGATGAAACCTTTGCAGGAATTTTTTACCCTTGTAAACAATCGGACTTTCTTAAAAAATGAAAAGATTGATTTGGAGATGTCAAAAATTATTGCCCTGGCACTCGCCCTTTCAATTCTGTCCACAATACTTATGCTCTTTTTTATTATTCACGCATTAAACACCTTATCCAAGGTTAATGAGGAGAATGATTTATTACTCTTGAATATCCTGCCTGAATCCATCGCCTCACGCCTAAAAATGGGAGAGGAAGAGATTGCGGATGAATTTTCCCAAGCCAGTGTGATGTTTGCGGATATTATTAATTTTACCCAGTTGACTGAACAATTAGGCGCAAAAAAAACGGTGGGCATTTTAAATCGGTTATTTGCCGAGCTAGACAAGCTTACAGAAAAATATCATGTAGAGAAAGTTAAAACGATTGGCGACAATTACATGGCTGTATCCGGTGTCCCTGAACAAACCACTCGCCATGCAATCAATATTGCTAACTATGCCTTGGCTGTCCTGGATAAAATGATGGCTTTTAATAAAGAAAATCAGATGAATCTCCAGTTTCGCATTGGCATCACTTACGGTACGGTAATTGCTGGAATAATTGGCCATAAAAAATTTGTTTATGATATTTGGGGAAATGTAGTAAACCTGGCCAGTCGATTGGAGGAAACCTCACTTCCTAACAAAATCCACATCTCTGAAAAAATGGCTTTTATGCTTGCAGATGAGTTCATTGTGGAGCCACGAGACGTTCTGAAAATGAAAGGGATTGGCGAGGTCAAAACCTATTTCCTGCTAGGAAAAAAAGAGAAATAATCACAAAGTATTATTTAGGCATGACACCGGGAGCATATTCCATAGATGTTTAAAGCATGATCTGTCATCTGAAAATTAGCCCGTTCCGCTATTGCTCTTTGTCTTTGTTCGATAACTTCATCAACAAATTCCTCAACGCGGCCACATTTGATACAAACGAGATGGTCGTGATGATCTCCCTGGCTTAATTCAAATACCGAATGGCCCCCTTCAAAATTATGGCGGGTCACCAATCCGGCAGCTTCAAATTGCGTCAATACCCGGTAAACGGTAGCAAGTCCAATATCCTCTCCCGTTTCCAACAATGCTTTATAAACACCCTCTGCACTTAAATGATGGTTGGGAGATTGCTCCAATATTTGCAATACTTTTAAACGTGGTAAAGTAATTTTTAATCCAGCATTCTTAAGCTGCTTGCTTTCTTCCATTAATGCTCCCCTTTCGCTGTAAAAAACTTGTATTCTCTTGCAGGTGTCTTTCAGTAAATGACGTGTTATTATGGCGAAATTTTTCACGATAGGCAAAAAAATGAGAATAATAATTTTTCTACTTGGAATTGTATTTACCCTAACCCTGACACAATGTGCATCCTTTGATCTATCTCGTCGAGTAGTACAGCAAGGAAACTTATTATCGCAAGCTCGAATTGACCGACTTAAAATTGGCATGAGCAAGAATGACGTTGCCATATTATTGGGTACCAGCTTGTTAAGCCCTACTTTTAACAACGATCGCTGGGATTATGCATACACATGGCGTAGAGGTCATGGCCCGATGACCATCTCCTCAATAAGCTTGTATTTTCATAACGACAGATTAACCCGTATGGAGCGCGATAAATTCAAGCCTGGAGTTGGCCTCACTGAACCAGATATTAATGAAGAATAACCATTCCAGAGGAGGCGCATGGAAGCGCCTGTCATCTCAAATACAAATGAAGGCTGGCGAAAAAAGATTCTGAATTCAGGTTTCATTTCCCGGATTAAGCGGATCCATCCGGGCTAAACAACAATCAAGTTATCTCTCTTGACGGGAACGAGTTGCTTTGAGACGTCGCTTCTCTTTAGGATCCAGGACCAAAGGCCGATATATTTCCACCCTGTCTCCTTCGTGCAAAACATGATCTAAAGAAACTTGCTTTGCAAAAATTCCCACAGCCATATCTCGAGTTTCTGGATGCATGGTGTAAATACCGGATAACTTGAGTGCATCCAGGACGGTTGCTCCAGATCGAAGATCTAGAGTTCTCTGTATTACATTCTTGTCGACAGTGATGTAAACCAACTCCACCTTAACCATAAATAGCCTTTGCTCGTTCACAAAATGAATCAACCATTTTATCTGTTACTTGTTCAAAAACAGGCCCAAGAAGCATGGAAAACATGCGCCCTGCAAATTCAAATTCCAGATCAAAAGAAACTTTACATCCTTCCGCTACTTCGTCAAAGCGCCAGAAACCTTCTAAATGACTAAATGGACCATCAACAAGGCGAATTTCTATCATTTTATTAATTTGCAATCTGTTGCGTGTAGTAAATGATTTACTCATACCTGCAGCACCAATAACAAGAGTTGCCTGCACTTCATCTTCATCGCGATGATGAACCAAGCTTTCTGTGCAATACGGTAAAAATTCCGCATAACGTTCTACTTCATTCACTAATGAAAACATTTGCTCGCAGGTATAATTAACAGTACGTGACTTCTTCACTATGGGCATTATGCTTCTCCCCGAATTCTATCTCTAAACCACAGACTCAAATCTTCTATTTCTTCAAAACAAACGGAATGTTCCATAGGATACTTAAAATAAGAAATGTTTTCATATCCTTTGTCCAAGAGCCAATCCTTACTGGATTCAGTCCATTGAGGTAAAACCAGAGAGTCAAATTGTCCTGACCCCATAAAAAAAGAAGTACTCTTGTCCAGTGTTGGTCTGGTATGTGCTGCTAAAGGCAGGTAAGCGGACAAAGCAATCACTCCCCCCAAGCGAGCGGTTGTATGAAGAGCGGTGTGGAGCGCCATTGCCCCGCCTTGCGAAAACCCTGCTAAAAAAATCTGTTCGTAGGTAAAACCATCATTTAATTGTTCGTCCATGACCTTACGTATAACCCGCTCAGATTGTTCAATCCCTTCTTTATCCTCCCGATCAATGAGTTTCATACCGAAAATATCATACCAGGCAGGCATGATCATCCCGCCATTTAGGGTAACCGGGCGTTGAGGAGCATTAATAAACACATGGCGTAATGCAACATCAACCCCCTTTAATTGATCGGCCAAACCCATCATATCGGAAGAATCTGCGCCTAATCCATGCATCCAAATCACGCATCCTTGGGCTTGAGCCTGTGACTCATTTATAAATACATTCAAAACAAATCCCCACACAGACAAAAAGAGAAATTATCGCTAATGCACCAGCACAGTGCAAGTTATACCAACCTTATATTTGATGATAAATCCGCCAAAAAGAAATCAAATAAATGCCAACTCGACCAATAATGGCACAAAAAAATCGCTTATCCTATTCCATTATTACTCAACATGTTTTATAGTGCGCTACAGTGCATTAATAAGCGGCAAAAATATGTTTCGTAAAATAGAATCAAAATCATATACCCTTACAATGTTGGGCACAGATACTGTATATACCCCAACCTTAAAAAACAAGAAAAAAGTCCGTGTAAACAGAGGAGCTACAGTAACGGAATATTACCCCAAGGGTGAAACTCTAAGTATAGTTTCCACATTAATTAAAACAAATGAAGCCCCTGTTATTGATCACAAACAACTTGCTCCATATCAATCTTCAGAGGTTGCTATTGTCAATGGCCCCAGGACTGAAGGAAGCAATGTCGGCGAAAAAATCGGCATTGGACTTGGTCTTGCCTTAAATGCACTTGTTCGCGGGCAGACCGAACTCAATGAAATTGCCCATAGCCGAGGCGGGGTTGAATCCATCCTGATTGCTCATGAAATCAATTCGGTGAAAGAAATAATTGCTTCTTGTGAAAACTTTGAGCAGTTAATAGGCAGACTTACTAGCCTGCAAACAGAGCGGCAAAAAGCCCCCCCTAAAGGACAAGCCGTTAATAACACGCCTGATATCATTATTCCCTTATTGACCCAACTTCCTAAAGGAAAAGAAGCCCGAGACCAATGGTTTAATGCATTAAAAGCCAATATCCCTAACGTGTCAATGAACCTATTTATCATTGACCCTGTCCCTGGTGATGTGTGTTGGCCTATAACATGGTACGACTCAAGATTCTTTACTATTCCGCCTATTGTCAAATATGCAGAATTTGTTTACTACGAAAATGAACATTCAGATTGGGGCTTTACACCTATTTATCCCGAAGCTTCTAATCCCGAAAATCAAGTAATTATTCGCAATACCTTACCGGGACATCATGGAACAGGCTCTGCCGGTACTAATGCATCACAACAAAATGTAGTCGTTTCTCCCGAAAAAACCAAATCGACCCATGTCCAAAAATTGATGATTTTTAAATTACTCAAATTTTTAACGGAGCATGGGGTTGAATTTAAGGATGCCCAGGAGATTTTTCGCGAACATACCGGTCTGGGTAAAAAATACATTACGTTCCTGGAAGGATTGGGAGAGGCGGGTATTGAGGTAGCCCACCTGGATTTCCCTGCCATATTCCGCAAACTTTACGACAGAATTTATGAAAACAGAGCTGCCTATGAAGCTTTTAATGCAACCCACTATACTTTAATGGGAGTTGCCCCTCAACGAAAAGTGTTGCGCACCAACCATAAATATGGGCTATTAACCGAAGTTTTCCCGAAAAACAAAGGATATGTTAACGAAGAACACAGTTTTTTGATGAAAGAATATTTCTTTAAAATACTGCAAGTCCATTCAAGTGAACAGCAAAGTCTGACAGGATTGATAAAGTCAGCGCAAACCGTATTAACCAAAAACATTAAACGCATAACCAATCTTTCATCTTCGCTTACAGAACATTCAATTACTGCAACAGCAATACTTGATAGTGAAGATGCCCGTAAAGATGTTTTGAGTACTTTTGGTACATTAATTCAAAGGGTGAGTCAACAATATCTGACTGATGATTGGAGCACAGAAAGCAAGCAAGAGGAAAAAAAGGAACTTTTTAGCGCCATAATTACTGTATTTTCTGAATTCGAAGAATTATTGCAAATAGACAATCCAACCATCAATGAATTTGTGACAGCGCTCCTTGATTTGAGTATGAAGGGAATAATAGAAACGGTAGATCAACAACATAAAAATCTCGAAGAAGAACTGCATCATCTTCAAACACCAACTGACACCAAACTGAAATACTTTTTTAATACTTTATTAATGCGAATCAATAATGATGAAAGTAATTCAGGATCTGAAATTAATCCGCTCCTTCTCACCATATTTGAAAGTCCTGAATTTTCAGAATTAGCCAATTACCCAGTAAGAAGCAAAATTGAATACCTGTGTGAACAATTAAAAGATCAATTGCCTCAAAAGGAAGATTCAAACCTGGTTGACCAGCTTGCGGCGCGATTTGAGGAGCAATATGGGGACAGCTTCAGTGAATTTGAAAAATTATATTCTCAAATAGAAGTCTTTATTAATGACATCTCTGCCTTAAGCGAGCGATTTGTAAAGCAGGAAAACGTCTTTAATAAGCATGAACTTACCCTTCGCAAAGAAGCCCAGGCCTTAATCGATGTCGCCGCACAAAAATTTTACCATGACAGACCGAATGCATTACCTGAACCCGCAGAAAAAGGCAGCTTTAAAGAATTAGTCGAACGACATGCCATTAATAAATATGGAGTAGTAGATAGGCTTAAACAACAAAAGGCACTCTTGGAAATTCAAAAGGCACAATTAAGTGCCAATATCCACTTGATGGAACACCAAATAGCGGAAAAGGAGCAAGCTGAACGGGAACTAAACGCCTCTTTAGAGGCAGAGAAAGCCAAAAAAAATGAATATCATTCAGCATTGAATGATGAAAAAGAAGCGGAGTATTTACTCCTCATTAATAAAAAACTTGTCCCCTTAACCGAAGAATACCTGTCTTTTTTGGAAGGAGAATTATCTCATAGGCCTCCAGAGCTCGAACTCGACGATGAGATTAAAGCCAAAGATGAAAAAATAAAAGCCGACATTGCGAAAGTAACCAAATTACATAAAATTTTGACTGATAACGTGAGTATTCCACATCCCAAAGATCGTTTGCGTTTATTTTACACTAAACTGGATAAGCATGAAAAAACATTAGTACAAGAACATGATCCTGATTGGGTGTGTTATAGAAGAAATGCACTCATTGCTGCAGGAATCCTTTTAAGCGGCATCGTTCCTGGATTGATTGTACTTGCAATTTATTCTCAAATAGGCAAAACCTCCGTAAAATCGCCTTTATTTTGGCACACTTCCGGACAAAATGCAGTGTCTTCACTGAACCAGCATAGGAAAGATGCTGACATTGAGGACATTAATAATGAAGCACTTAACCCTTAAAAGCTAAACTGAATGAATCCCTGCCGGTTTGATTTGCCCATCCGGCCGGGAAATCTTGCCTCTTACTTGAATTTTTCGCCAAATCAATGGATAGTTACGGTTTATATCTTTTAAAATGTAATTCCAATGAAAAAACTTTATTTTTTACTTACGATTTGCATCGTTGTCTTTATAGTGGGGTGTGGGCAAAAAGGCCCTCTTTATTTGCCAGCCCCCCAAAAAAACACCTCAAGCAAATAACACTAATTCGGTAAAAAATAATTTACCTTTTATACTAAGAAAAGGACGTATTCCTTGCAAAAACAGAAAACAGTTATAGGAATGCGCACATTAACATTATTTGCTCCAACACAACGGTATGAAAATTAAATTTACTAAAATGCATGGCTTGGGTAATGACTTCATCGTTATTGATGGAATAAATCAAAATATAAACCTCAGCCCTCAACAAATAACCGCCCTGGCTCAGCGGCATACGGGCATAGGTTTTGACCAATGTTTACTTCTTGAGGCGAGTAGCCAAAAGGGTATTGATTTTAACTATCGCATCTTTAATGCCGATGGTCAGGAAGTGGGTCAATGTGGTAATGGTGCACGCTGCCTCGCTTTATTTGCAAAATATTACAGACTCACGGATAAAAATCATTTAACTGTAGCTACCCGCACTACCCAAATGAAATTACATATTAATGAGGATTCGAGCGTGAGCGTCGATATGGGCATTCCTCTATTGTCTCCTGCTGATATCCCATTCATTGCAGATGAGCAGTCCGCTGAATATTCTTTAGCTCTCCTCCAAAATAAAAATATAAACATTCATGCTGTAAGCGTGGGAAATCCGCATGCAGTCTTGGTCGTGGAAAATATAAATACAGCCCCGGTTGAATCTTTAGGGAAGGAAATCAGCCTACATCCACGCTTTCCTGCTCAGGTTAATGTGGGATTCATGCAAGTTGAAACACCGCATTCTATTAAATTAAGAGTATATGAACGTGGCTGCGGGGAAACACTAGCCTGTGGAAGCGGTGCTGTTGCAGCGGCTGTTATTGGAAGATTGTATTATCAGTTAGACCAGAAAATTGAGGTTGAATTACCCGGTGGTAATTTATTTATTGAATGGCCAGCGTTCGATAAATCGATAATTTTAACTGGACCCGCTGTTTTTGTTTATGAAGGAATTTTGTTTTAAGCTTTTTACTCTTTTTTTTCTTAATCTCTTAATTCAATACCAATATTTCCTATGCAAAATTAACACAAGTATTGAAATTTCTTTACAAAGAGTTATCCTGAAAGAACGCCTCACACTTGCGCCTTTCCAAAATTCAATATCAGACTTCTTAAAATACTTGATGCAGTGAGCAAAGTTGAAGTAGAAACGGAGCGTAGAATCAGAGTCTTGAGGATGCGAGCACCGCATGGATGAAATAATTTGCAGCTGCAGTGAAGTTTGGAGAAAGTCCATTTTGGAAATTGGTGCTTGTCTCAAAGGAGAGTGCCATGACAGGAAGTAAAATTCAAAGTTTTGATTTATTCAAAGCAGCTATGGGAAACACCGAGTATTTGACAGAAATTAACAAGGATGGAGTCAGCCAAGCCAAGTTTTTAACGACCCTTGAAGAGGGAAAGCTGACTCTCCCGAAACTGCTTGAGTCCATTCAAATCACCAGAAATCCCCAGGTTAAGTCTCTATTAATCATTCACCTTTTAAGCCAAAATGAGTATTTGTCCTGTTTAAAGGGTGACTCCCTGTTAAACAGATTATCGACTCAGGACTACCATCTCCCTTCACGACTTAATGCCCTGATTCATCAATTGGATTTACAAATACTCTCACCTCAAATGATTGAGAAACTGGATCCCGAAGCAGCACTAAGTATTATTTGCTCTGTCCCTCATTTTCATCAGTTAACGCGGATTCAATTACAAGCCCTCATTGAAAGATTCCCTCTTTATGAACGCCACAAGGTTCTTAGTTATTGGATGAACCATTTTGTTTCGATGCCTAACGCTCATTACCTCCTGGCTCACTTCATGAATATTGCGGGTCCGAATGTTATCCAGGAACTAAGCAAAATGGAGCCAAATCAAAAAGAGGCTGTAGTAATTAACATTATTGAACATTTAGGTTGCTTTCATAAACTGCCAAACAAATTCCTCGAGCATGCCAACAAAGAGTCACATTTGATTTTGGCAATTCGTCTTTATCTCAATGGTCATTATAATCAAGCTAATGCTGCGTTTATAAATCAATTAACTCTAAAATTACTTGATAAAAATCATGCGTTTTCATTAGAAGCAATAGAACTACTTTTTTGTTTAAATGATAAACTTGCATTTAAAGAATTGGCCAAAAAAACTGCTTACTACACTAACTGTTATTTACGAAATAATGCATTTGAAGGAAAAGTGGCATTGTTTTATCAAAGCGGGCAAATCAATATTCAAAGAACCCTCCAAAATATTCATTTAAAGCCGCATATTTTAGAAGCTTCATCAGAGCAAAGACCAGCAAGCATTCCTGAAGAAAGTTCTTTTATAGAAGCGCTGCTGAAACACGATAAATCTATTAATTGCTTTGAATATTTTTTATTTCATTATAAAGGCAACTTTGATCCCATTTTCAAGTTACTCAATGATTATATGATGTTTTATGAGCAATGTGAGAATGCGCGATCCCGAAATAAAGCGATACACCACTTGGGGTTTATGCTAAAGCGCCCTGAACTGGATATAACTGTAAAAGAAGCACTTTTTACAGCCTTCTTAAATCACCCTCTCTTGTTTGATGAGCAAGTGAGTTATCAACTGTTTTTATTTGATGCAAAACGAATTATTCGCTATTTTGGACTTCAAGGCGGCAAAGAGAATTATCAGCGGGTGATCAATTTGTGTACGCTCGCTCTAAAAAACCTTAATTCTGAAAAAAACGGGGAACTCATTCAGATTGCTCAACAAGCACTCTCAGAAGCACGCCAGGAATTAATTTTTTCTAATCGCCAGGGATTTTTATCCAGTGTTATCAAATGGATTCAACGCTGTTGGGCTTACGGATGGACTGGTTTTTTCAAACCAAACTTGCCCACTTATGTCCTATCGGAAAATTGGGCCGCGGAAGAAACACAACAACTCCCTGTATCGATACAAGACTCCACCTCAACTGCAGAAACACAGGATCTTCACTCTTTGCTAAACAATATTACTCTCCCCTTAACTCAGGAAAAAGTCGAGGACATTATCAAAGCATTAGATTGGTATTCGCTCCAGCCGGTACCTACAAACGAACTGATTACCCGCTTCAATCTTCATCAATTGTTTCACTATATTTTGCAGCATAAAGAAGATAATAGGAAACTTTATCATTGGCTAAAAGACAATCAAAATCCGTTCATCGTCAATCAGTTTCGGCTTTTGGAGTTAATGCTGAAAGAAAGGTCACGGGATGAAATAAATTTATTACTTTTGCAAATCAACGAAGATTCCGACAATCTACAGTATATTTCGGAAGAGTTGAACAGTCTTATGCCAGAACTGGTAATCAAACCTAGGACAATGCCTTCAAACAACTCAGAAAAACCAGATTTTGTGGAGAGTACCGCTAAAGTGCTCTCTGGCTATGTTTACGGAGCAACTGAATATGCCCAAAGTGCATTGCATTGGGCCGAAGGTTTTTTTTCCAAAATTAAAAAACCGGTGCATGAAGAGGAGGATGATTTTGAGGTAGAACACATTGACTCGTTCAATTCAATGATCAGGGAAAATTGAACCGTTACAATTTAAGTTTCCAGCGTTTATGCATCCAGTTCCATTGTTCAGGGTGAGCCAAGATAATACGCTCTAAAGCTTGATTATACGCCAGGGTATTATAATAGAGGGAATCTTGAGCATTATCATAATCCTTCCAGGGAATGGGCTCATAAAACTCTAAAACATGTTTTCCATTCGGCAGTCTATAGCCTGCAGCGGGGATTACCGGAACTCCTGTATAGCGAGACAGGGTGGCCAGACTACGGTAGGTTCCTGCTTTTACACCAAAAAACTCAACCGCGATGCCATCGCGGTTAACCAATGAGGCATGTTGGTCGAGAACAAAAATTACTGCATGATTTTTTTCTAAGGCAGCACAAACCTTATCCAGAGAATTCTTTTTAGGGATGACATTCAACCCGACTTGGTAGTATTGCTTAAATAAGCTTCGTTCAATAAATTTAATGGAGAGGGTTCGGCGAATAAAATGAAACTGTCCTTGAAATTCCTTGAAATTGAGAACACCCCCAATTGGTGCAACTTCCCAATTGCCAAAATGTCCGGTCAGAACCAATACTCCTTTTTGTTGCGCTACAACTGCCAACATATTTTCATGGCCACGCACTTCAACTAAATTACTTAAATCCTCTTCCGACATAAAACGCAATTGAATCGCTTCTTTAAACGATTTAAGTAAATGCGAATAGTATGAAATGGCCAAGCGTTTTTTTTGGTCGCCATTCAATTGATCCCCGAAAACACGATCAATATTCGCCATTATCACCTGGCGCTTGTAAGGCAAAAATTTATAAACGAATCGCCCAAAAACGCTCACAGGCAAGTCATTGATTTTTTGTTCAAGTTCAGTCACAAGCTTTGATCACCAAACACGCATTCATACTGGCAAACCCGCGGTTGATCGTCAAGGCATAAGGACCTCGCGTTAGAGACTGATGATCCGCACTTACAGATAAACCTGTACAACTGGGTGCAATATTTTGCAAATTCGCTATACCGGGTACGCATCGGGATGAAAGCGCATAGGTTGTCATCACCGTGTCAATCAATCCAGACGCGCATATAGTATGTCCCATAGACCATTTAAATGCGGTTACGGGGACCTGCTGCTGGGCAAACACATTTTGAATTGCCTGCGATTCACTATAGTCTGATTTACTATTACCATTTCCATGCGCAACAATACAACCGATATCCTTGGTATTTAACTCTACTACATCGAGGGTACGCTGTATCAACTCGGCAAGTTGCAGACCACTTGTATCCAGAGAAAATAGTCCCTCTGCTTCAGTGGTCGATAATCCGCCAATTATCTCCCCATAACATTTTGCTGAACGTGAACGCATACTGGCTTCACTTTCTAAAACCAAAGCAGCAGCACCTTCAGCTAAAATGGTTCCATCATGGGCTTCATCAAAAGGTTTTAAATGTTGACTACTTAAGACGCCTAATTGCTCATAGTAAAACAAAGCTTGAGGTTCAACAGCCATATCATAGGCAACAACAACAGCGCGTTCTGCCTGGCCACTGCTAATGGCATGATAAGCTTCCAATAGGGCTTGAGTGCCGCCGGCGGCATGATTTGTTATATTATGATTGGGTCCCTTAAATTCATAGGTTATTCCAGTATAGGCAAGAACATTATTGGGCAATATACGTAATAACCACATGGGATGAACTGTTTCAAATAAATGTTGCGCAAATTGCTGCATATTGCCTTGAGTCTTGGCAAGCAAAGGCAAAAAATCATATTGTTGAAAATACTTATTTCCCGGGGAGCCGACAAAAACAGCAGTTTGTTCATTAAACGAAGCAGGGTTTGCAAGACTATCCCGATAAGCGATCATCTCGCTGTGTTCAATTGCTTGTACTGCGGCATTAATTCCCATTACATCTTGTCGTGAAATGACTTTCATTAATTTGCGATCAGGCAACATTTTTGCAGGATTAAATTCTTTTAACTCTCCTCCCAGACGATGAGACCATTGCGATAAGTCCCACTGGGTTATTTCAGCAATACCATTTTTCCCTTGCAAAATCGCATCCCAGGTTGCATCAGCAGTAGCACCTGCCGCAGTAAGTGCGCTTCGTCCTGTTATAAATACTCTATTGCCTTGACTCATAAACCCGCTCCTTCAAACTCAGGATGTTTAAATAACAGGCAACTATTAGAGCCACCAAACCCAAAAGAATTGGAAAGAACCACCCCTAAAGAACGCTCACGGGGACCATCAACCACGTAATCCAAATCACATTCCGGATCGGGAGTGGTTAAATTGGCTGTCTTGGGTATAACTGCCTGCTCTATGGATTTAACGGATAATACGGCTTCAAGCGCCCCTGCCGCAGCAATCAAATGTCCGGTTTGGCCTTTAGTAGAACTTACAGGCAAGTTTGCAACAGACTCTCCAAAAACTGCCTTAATCGCATTTGTTTCACTTAAGTCATTCATTTTGGTTGAGGTGCCATGAGCATTAATGTAATCCACATCGGAAGCTTTAACTCCGGCATCATAAAGTGCGCGCTCTATAGCTTGTATCGCACCATCACCATTTGGATGTGAATCAGTAATTCGGTAAGAGCTTAACGAATTGCCTTCGCCAGCTAATTCTGCGTAAATCCGCGCTCCCCGCGCCTTTGCCTTTTCCCATTCTTCCAAAATTAAAAATGCAGCACCTTCTCCTAAAACAAAACCATTCCGGGTTCCATCAAAAGGTCTACTCGCTGTTTCGGGTGTACTGTTATACGTAGATAAAGCACCCAGTAAACAAAAGCTGGACAAGCCTAGAGGGTTAATCATGGAATCAAATCCTCCAGCCAATATAAAATCCGCTTCCCCCCGGCGAATTACTTGCATTGCCAGCCCTAAAGCCTGACCGCCTGATGCACATGCTGTATGAACCGAGGAAGCATAACCTCTGATACCAAATTGCTGAATTAATAAAGAAAGTCCTGAATTGGGTGTGGTTTTACCGAAATCAGACAGCTTATAAAATTCTTGGGTATTGGCCAGCAAGCGTCCCCAATCTGCTTCGCCATCTTGAGCACCTATTTGTTGAAAACGGGACAAATAGTCAAATTCGGCAGTCATCATGCCACTACCGGTAACTACGCCCCATTGGGCTGCAGTGTGTTCTGTAGGCAAAATGCCTGCATCATCGAAAGCTTGCTGGGCGGCTTCAAGCGCATAGCGGGTAAACGGCACAGAAAATCGACTGCGTTTTGTGGTTAATTTAGGATCAAGGGAAAAATTTTTTACTTCGGCAGCGATATAAGTTGGAAAAGCACTGGCATCAAATTGATTGATTACTCCAATTCCGGAGCGGCCATCCAATAAATTTGACCATGTAGACTCAACATCAAGTCCTAACGGAGAAACTGCTCCCAAACCTGTAATAGCCACTCGTCTCTTTTTCACTTTTATTTACCTCTGGGAATTAGCACTACATCTACAACACAAACGCGTTTACCT
Organism: Fluoribacter dumoffii NY 23; assembly: GCF_000236165.1. Classification (NCBI taxonomy): domain Bacteria; kingdom Pseudomonadati; phylum Pseudomonadota; class Gammaproteobacteria; order Legionellales; family Legionellaceae; genus Fluoribacter; species Fluoribacter dumoffii. The sequence goes on from NZ_CM001373.1 coordinate 2,978,416, forward strand.
GCAACTTCGCTACGATAAGAAAGAATCAATTCCTCTTCCGTTTGCTTTTTGACTGTTAGCAAACATTGCAGAATATCACCAGGATATACGAACTCGTTCATTTTTATTTTGCGAAATGCGCTCACTTTATAGTCTACCGGATACCCTGCGCGCCGAATAAATTCATATGCCAAATTTAACTTGCATTCCAACAATACCGTCATAGGTAATACGGGTTTTTTAGGAAAATGATCGGCAAAATAAGGAGCTGCGCGTGTTATACGTTTTTCTGCCGTTAAGCTCACGCCCGGCTGACAGGAACGAATTCGGTCAAAGGTCATCGGTACTACAGGCAATTGCAAATTGATAATGGGTTCGTCATTCGCTATTGGCGTACTTTCTGCACATACAGTTAACCAATCACCAGGACGATTAATTTCATTATATTGCTGTTTTACTTCGTTCAAATCAATGAAATTGTCCATAGGCAGCATAGGGCCCAGGGCGCCTTCGATGCTGAAGACACGTTCATTACCCACCCTTGCTTCGCTATAGTATTGCATTGCTGAATTATCCTGATGCTCAATAAACGACTCAAGTAACAAAGTCTCCCCGACATAAGCCGGTCGATGCATGGAGGCACTAGCAACGATACCGGCTACAGGCCTGCAGGTAAATTCTTGCAGTGACATTACATTCCAGGCAGCCAACTGCCCTAGGGTTTCTCCGATTAATGAAGGGATAAAACAGGGCCGTCCCTGCTCATCAACTGTGAGAAACGGATCATTGGGGGTAATATGTTTGATTCCCCGGATCAACTGACCAGGAGATGACTCCACTATACGATCAACAAATAAGAATCTCATCAGATTTTATAAAACCTTATTAATCTTGATATTAGAAACACCCTAATTATGCCTCAGATCCAGCAGTTTGTTGCTCTTGAATTGCTGCAACAACCAGCTTGCAAAATGTTTCAATAGTAAACAGCATGGGTATTTCATTTACTTTCATATTGGGTTTGAATTGCTCAGCAGGAACTTCGCTTAAATAGTTTTGCAATGCTTTCAAACCTTCTTCGGTGATGACGCCACCTTTCTCGAATTCATCTTCTGCCAAGGCACCGCGTGCATTTTTTTCCAATTGGCCGCGCGGGATCTTAATTTTGAATTCTTTCTCCAGCTGGAAAACCAAATCAAGAAAATCTATAGATTCTGCGCCCAGATCTGCTATCAACCGACTGTTAAGAGAGACTTCTTCTACATCAATTACTAGCACATCAGCAACAATTTCCCTAACTTTAGGATAAACGTCTGCTACATTCATATTTCTTCCTCAGAGATAGCTAATTTACAAAGCCGGAAATTATACCATAGATTTTTTTAAAGGTATAAAATTAAGAAAGATAAGGTTTAACCAACCCGGCTATACCCTGCATCAACAAATAAAGTATGCGCATTAATCATCGCCGCTTCCGGCAAACACAAAAGGTAAATGGCATCAGCCACATCTTGTGGGGTCAATGGTCTGTCTGTTAAAGAGTGTGCCTGATACTCATCAAGTAACTGTTCTCTGTTAGGGAAATGCTTCAATGCATCAGTATCAACTACTCCAGCAGAAACAGTATTTACCGTAATTCCGTCGGGTGCCAACTCAAGACTCAACGAACGAACCAAAGCTTCGAGAGCTGCCTTAGAGGCACCAATAAAGGCATAATTAGGAATTGCTCTAGACGCACCAAGACTTGATAAGGCAATGATTCGGCTTCCTTTAGGCATTATTGAGCGTGCTTCAATAGCCAGATGATTTAATGCTAAAGCATTGGTTTCCAAACACCAGCGCCAGTGTTTGGTTGACATTTTGAGAGCTGATTTTAAAACACCGCTAGCAGCATTACTAATTAGAAAATCAAGGCGATTAAAATGCTCTCGGAATTGAGCAAACATTTCTTTTACAGACTGATGATCTGCTACGTTCGCTTGTAAGGCAATTGCTTTACGGCCCATAGCCTTGATTTCCTCGACCAAAGATTGGGCTTCGTCAGAACTGTTGTAATAAACTATGGCAATATCACTTCCTGCCTGAGCTAACTTTAATGCAGTAGCCTTTCCGATGCCCCGGGCACCGCCAGTAATTAATCCAACCTTACCTGCAAAAACCAAACTCATGAAATTTTCCTCACCAACTTCAATTATTAAAACATGCAACTTTTGCTGTAGACCTGGAATTAATAAGAAATCACCTTTCCAGTTGAGCAAATAGGCCGGATACATGACGCGAACCAGAATAGATCATGGAAAAACCCAGATCGACTCAATTTCACTGGCCTTAATTTCTAACCTCCAGCGCCTCAAATATTGATACACTTTTGGACTAAAAGTTACAAAAGCTACATTTTCTTTTGTATTGAGCGATAAAGCAATGTTTAAAGCATTAAATTTTTAAATATCTTGTTTCCCGAGAGCTAACTTTGTACTATCCGCACACGATAAAGATAAATATATATTAATGAATGAAGCATTCCTGGTTTAAAACTGTATTTCCCATAGCAGCGATTTTCTCTTTTCGCATGTTAGGCTTGTTTTTACTTATACCTGTTTTTAGTATTTATGCAGAAAATTTGCAAAGTGCAACTCCTGCATTAGTAGGCTTTGCCTTGGGAATTTATGGACTTGCTCAAGGCCTGCTGCAAATGCCTTTTGGAATGCTTTCCGATAAAATAGGAAGAAAACCTATGATCACTGCAGGTTTGCTTCTTTTTGCATTGGGTAGTTTGCTTGGAGCCCTAACCCATTCGATTTATGGAATGATCGTGGCCAGATTACTCCAAGGCACCGGTGCCGTAGGTAGTGTTTTAATTGCCTTGCTCGCTGATTTAACTCCTGATGAACAACGCACTAAAGCCATGGCGGTGATTGGTATGACCATTGGAACCTCTTTTAGCCTGGCCATGGTTGTTAGCCCCATCCTTACCCATCATTTTGGTCTGGCCGGTATCTTTTATCTAACTACCATGTTAGCAATAGCCGGGATTGTATTACTTCACTGGGTTATTCCAAAGCCAGTTCACGAACGTTTTCATATAGACAGTGAAACCAATCCGGCCTTACTGAAGCAAGTTATTTCAAACATGCAATTGCAACGCCTGAATTTAGGGATTTTTTGTCAGCATTTTATTCTCACTGCTACTTTTTTTGCGATTCCTTTTATCTTGAGAAAACAGGTTGAACTAGGTCATTTATCCCAGCAATGGCATTTTTATCTGCCCCTTATGGTCATTTCATTCATTCTCATGATCCCTTTTATTGTCCTTGCTGAAAAGAAAAAACAGATGAAATCTGTTTTTGTATCCTCTGTACTCGTCATGACCATAGCTCAATTATTATTAGCCTACACCTTTCAAAACTGGTACAGCCTGTGTTTTCTCATGCTCATTTATTTTATTGCCTTTAATATTCTTGAAGCCGCATTGCCCTCGCTGGTATCCAAGCAGGCAAATCCCAACAGCAAAGGGACTGCTATGGGGATTTATTCAACCAGCCAATTTTTGGGACTCTTCATTGGTGGGGCACTGGCCGGGGTTTTATATCAGTGGTTTAGTAGCGAGGGTATTTTTATCACTAATGCAGTCTTGGGCGTTATATGGTTATTGATCTCCTCTTCCATGAAAACAAATGCCGCCATCGCAACCCTTATTTTGCCCTATTCTCAATTGCAAAAAGATGAAACCGTTATTCAGGCATTATTAAAAGTTAAAGGAATCATCGAAGTGGCATTTGCGAAAGAGGAAGGGGTTATTTATTTACGAATTGATAAACAAAACTATCTTGAAGGTAGTGCAGAAAAGATATTAAAAAATATCAATTAACACGAGTAGTACCGAGTAATTTCTTTAGAAATTGCAGGCGAAACAACAACTCCAATCAGGATTTGCCATATACTCTTGTTGCCTGCAATTTCCTCTTTTTAGAGAGGTTATTGGCGAATCAACCGCAAATTTTTACCCTCGAATGGGCTTTTCTCTGTAGAGCGGTATGGATTAATATCCAACCCTCCTCGTCTTGTATAGCGACCATATACCGTTAACTTTTCTGGTTTGCAATAGTTCAAAATATCAACAAAAATCCTTTCAATACATTGCTCATGAAACTCGTTATGATTTCGATAGGATACAAGATACTTCAATAAACCTTCGCGGTTGATTTTTTTACCTTTATAAGCAATTTGTACGCTGCCCCAATCCGGCTGGTTTGTAACCAAACAATTTGATTTCAGCAAGTTTGAATGTAACAGTTCCTCGACCTCTTCTTCACCTACAGAAAGAAAGGAGGGTTCAACAAGATAAACCGAGCACTCCACATCAAGATGATCAAGACAATCCCCCTCCCATGAAGTTTGAATAGAGAACGGGTTGGCTGAGTCTAAAGGATGAATGGCGACCCAAACTTCAGCTCCGACTCGCTCTTGCAAGTCCTGTTTAATGGTATTTTCTAATTCACTAATGCTTCCAATACGCGTGTTATTAAATGAATTAAAATAGAGCTTTAAAGATTTTGATTCAATTAAATAAGGAGATTTGCAATCATAAAACAATTCCGCGATTGCCACCATGGGCTTACCTTTAGCATTAAGCCAGGAAACTTCATAATGATTCCAGCAATCAAAGCCATGAAATGGTAATTGATTTGGATCCACTCCAATTTCCTGGCGTTTACCTGCCCTGGGGATAGGATATAAACGATTGGGATTATAACGTTCATCATAAGCAGATTTTTTGCCAAGCTCTGATTTTTCAGCCTCCGATTGGTATTTTTGTAAAATTTGATCATTCATGGTATTTAACTCCAATATTTCAATTATTTTTGCTGTGCTTTTCCAATTTACGGGTTGATTCATTTCTAATTGGCTGGAAATATAAGTAAGCAATGATGCAGCTTCCTTTATTTGAGCTGCTTTTTCCGTTAACTCCCGCGCTTGTATACCGATAGAAGTCATTACATCAAAACCAGGGCGTTCCATAATTTTTTTGATTGCGGACAAAGTAAATCCCAAAAACTTGAGACTGGTAATCTGCTGCAATCGCACTAAATCCATGTCAGAATAAAGTCGATATCCACTCTCTGAGCGTTTTGTAGGTTTTAATAGGCCAATTCATCATAATAGTGTAATGAGCGAGTCGTTAACGACGTCATTTGGCTAATTTCTCTAATTTGGTAATATTTCATCAACTTTTCTCCAGAAAGTTGATTTTAAACTATCACGTAACGTTAGAGTCAAGGAAAATAACACTTAAGGAACAAGAAATATGTCTAAAAATGACTTTAGTTGGTTAAAATATATTACTGAAATCCAGGCTATTGCCCAAAATGGGCTGACCTATTCGACCAATGAATTTGATAAAGAACGTTATCTAAGGTTGCGAGAGATAGCGGCAGAATGTATGGCTTACTATTCAGACTCCTCGCTTGCTGAGATAAAAGAAATATTTTCAATAGAAAAAGGATATGCGACCCCTAAAATTGATGTTCGCGCCTTTATTCTCCAAAATAATAAATTACTCTTGGTTAAAGAGCGTGCCGACGGCCTATGGACCTTGCCGGGAGGCTGGGCTGAGACCAATGAGTCAGCAGCAGAATCAGTAATCAGAGAAGCAAAAGAAGAAACCGGGTTTGATGTTTCCGTAATCAGGCTTCTTGCTTTATGGGATAAACAAAAACATGAGCACCCCTTACAGTGGCCTCATACCTATAAGTGTTTCTTTCATTGTGAAATTATGTCAGGGGAAGCCCAAGAAAATCTCGAAATCGCTGAAATCGATTTTTTTGATCCAGCTCATTTACCGCCACTATCTACACCTCGGGTCACCTCAAAACAAATTACCCGGCTGTATGAACTGGTCTACAGTTCAGACAAAACACTTTTCGATTGAGTGATATTCACAAACTTTACGCCGCAACAGGGAAGAAACCCCATAAGAGAAGTGATGCTTGGATGAAGATGGGTGAATATACAGGGATGCTAAAAGCAATTAGCTGTTCACTTCAACTCATCCGTGCAAGGGCTATATAAATTAGGTATACTCTTCTCCTAACTTTCGCATATAGGAGATTAAAAATGGCACGTGGTATAAATAAAGTCATCTTAATTGGGAATGTTGGGGTTGATCCTGACGTACGGTATTTACCCAATGGCAATGCGGTCACGACGCTTTCAATTGCAACCAGTGAGGCATGGAAGGATAAAGCGACTGGGGAAAAACAGGAGCGGACTGAGTGGCATCGTGTAGTATGTTTTAATCGCCTGGGTGAAATAGCTGGCGAATACGTCCGCAAAGGCTCCAAGCTCTACGTTGAAGGCAGTTTAAGAACCAGAAAGTGGCAAGATCAACAAGGTCAAGACAGATATACTACCGAGATTGTAGCAAATGACATCCAAATGTTAGACAATAAAGGATCTGCTTCATCCAGCTTCGATGACCTGCAACAAACACAATTTGCACCCAGCAATCAAAGCGCTGCGCGCCCGCAACCAGCCCCAGTGCCCCAAGATGCCTTTGATCAATTGGATGATGATGTACCATTCTAATGTACATAGAAGTCTTAAATATTGGTAGCCTGGGTACAGCGCCGCGAAACCCAGGAGTACTAAAATAACCAGACCTCTTCTAAGCTCGAAAAAATAATGGAAATTATTTAAGATTAGAATATCGACTATCTGCTTGTTCAAATATAATTTAGCAAATTATAGAGCTACTATTTATATTTTATGTTCACAAAAAACGGATTCTTTCCCGGCACCGTAAATTCCAAGCATGTACTTTTATTCAATTACATTCATTATGATGGGATAGGTGATTTCAATCATCTAATAGATTTTTCGAGAGAATTCACCCCTCTAGCTGAAAAATTGCGGGTAAAACTTATTCTTTTTGTCGTAAGCACCGGAAACAGGAAAGAACTCGTTGAGCAACGCTTAAAAACCTCATTGCCAACAGTTAAAGCACATGTCCTGGAGCTGGGAGAAAACTCTGGGGATAATGCAATTGAACAATTTTCTCACTTCATTCACAACAATAAGGAATTACGTGAAGAATTAAGTACTACTTGCTGTATTTTTCAAATCTCTACATCAATGGCTAAAGCACAAAAAGATATTATCTTGAAATTGTCTCCATGCGAAATACCTGTGGTCATTATTCCCGAAATCTCTGGTCTGCGTACTTCTGCCTTAAATTTACCTATCAGTTATATCGATCCAAGAGATCAACTAACACCCAGGGATTTACAAGCTAAAAACATCAATACCCGCTGCCTTGGCCTCCAAAAAGTTCCTTATCAATATGGGTTAAAGATTAAGCGCACTTACCTTGAAAATGTAATGGCATTGGAGAATAGAGATTTTTTTAAACATTTAACCGGGATTAATGATTCTGGGTCAACTTGTTCCGAAGAAATGTTAAACTGGGCGAATAAAACACAATTAGTCCCTGCTTATCTACAAGACTGGGATAGTATTACCCGTTTTATGTCATTTTGCTTTCAAAGATTCCAAGGAGCAGAGCAGGAGCGTTTGGTGATCTATTTAAATAATCCTAAATATAGAGGAGAAACTCCTCTGTTTAGTAACACTCCCTATTGTTTGCTCAGTGCGGGGAAAATTATGTACCTCAAGGAGCATCAATTAGACCATTTAATCCTTAACAAACAAGACAAACAGTTTCTGCCATTTATGGATTATAATTTGATCTTTGGCCCCATGCTTGCTGTAAACGCAAATATTTCTGCTATTGAAATTAATATTAATGGTACTGTTCGCAGGATCAATTGTTACCCTGAAACATCTTGCAATCCCCCAAAAACTGTTTCTATTTTAACCGATTTTAATTTGAACGATGCGGATTACGACATTTTGATTGCAAATGCCACTGATATTGTAGGTGTCTCTGGGGATAATACCATTGAAAAAGCGCTCACCCATGACAAACTACCTTTTTTACAACCTAACAATAAGGAAAACTTTGAATCGGTGATGAATCAGCTCGCTCAGCTGGCTAAATGCGCGCTACCAACAGAAGCAGATAATCTGGTAAAAGACTTTGAGGCATTTTTTTGCCAAAAATTGATGCGATTAGATAAACCCCAATGTTCTACTCGTTTATTAGAAATCAATATCCAAGCACTTTTTAAAGTCTGGCATATAGTAGTTGACCATTTACGGGAGAATTATAATATTTTTAACCATATAGCCGCTATATTCTGTGAACCGCTTGTGCACTACTGTGCTAAAGCAGGGGATATTAACTTACTGCACTCAATCAATGAGCATTTTGGAAATATAGATTTTCACACTCCTAACAAACAAGGTGAAACCGCGGGTATGATTGCTGAAAAAAATAGTAATTATAATTTTCTTGATGAATGGCATTTGCTTATGCACAACAGAGAACAATCTGTTGCTGTGAAGACAAGCATCAGGATTTAAGTTCGATAAAATGCTAGACGAGATAAGTAATGTGCCTTCAATATAAATTACCTTTTCATTGAATTGGGAGAAAATACGCAGTTTGAGCGTACAAACCATGTCAGCTATAAGCAAAAATAGGCCTCAAAGAGGGCTTTAGCAAGCGTTTCAAAAAGGGTAAAGATCTACTCATCAGGATATAAATAGGGGAGAAGAGAAAAACCTGGTATCAGCAAAGCCAGCTGATGAAACAAGATGTAGAAACTTTGTGTATAAAAAAACCCGCATAAAGCGGGTTAATAGAAAATGTCGAGAGCAAATTACTCTTCAGTATCATCACTGGCAACAGGTCTGTCTAACAGTTCCACAATCGCCATAGGTGCATTATCGCCATCTCTGAAGCCACACTTGATAATACGTACGTAGCCACCAGGACGCTCTACGAAACGAGGACCTAAATCTTTGAATAACTTACCAACAGCAGATTTAGATCTTAAGATATCAAATGCATGACGACGTGTAGCTACTGAATCAACTTTGGAAACAGTAATTAAAGGCTCAATGTAACGTCGTAAGTCTTTAGCCTTGGGCAAAGTTGTTTTTATCAACTCATGCTCAATTAAAGAACAACACATGTTTGCAAACATAGCCTTTCTGTGGCTACTTGTACGGCCAAAACTACGGCCAGAATTACGGTGACGCATAACCAAAACTCCTAAACTTTATTCGCCAAGATTTGCTGGCGGCCAATTCTCAAGTTTCATACCCAGCGATAATGAACGTGAAGCTAAAACATCCTTAATTTCGGTTAAAGATTTCTTACCTAAATTAGGAGTTTTTAAGAGTTCATTTTCAGTTCTTTGAACCAAATCGCCAATATAATGAATATTTTCTGCTTTCAAACAATTTGCAGATCGAACGGTTAACTCTAAATCATCGACAGAACGTAATAGAATAGGATCAAAATCATTGCGCTCTTTATGATCAGAACGAGATTCTTCAAATTTCATGTCCACAAAAGCATGCAATTGTCTTTGAAGAATACTAGCAGAAATTCTTATTGATTCTTCAGCATCAATAGTTCCGTTAGTTTCTAATTCAATAGTTAACTTATCAAGGTCAGTTCGGTTTTCCACACGAGCACTATCAACATAATAAGCCACTTTTTTAACTGGAGAGAAACTGTTATCAATTTTAAGTTTCCCAACGGATTTTCTTTCTACTTCATCATCGAAATGTCTAATGAATGAATCAGTACTGTGGAAACCAATTCCTCGCTCAACTTTCAACGTCATATTTAATTTGCCTTTTTCATTCAAATTAGCAATGACTAACTCAGGATTGATAACTTCCACTCCATGAGTTAATTGAATGTCTCCAGCTGTAACTTGACAAGGGCCTTGCTTGTTCAGTGTTAAAATAGCTTCTTCACCGACTGACATTTTAGTAGCAACTAACTTAAGGTTCAGCAAAATGTCAACGACATCTTCCTGCACTCCCTCAATTGTGCTGTATTCATGTAGAACACCGTCAATTGAAACTTCAGTAATCGCACTTCCAGGCATTGATGATAGTAAAATACGTCTCAAAGCATTGCCGAGAGTATGACCAAAGCCACGCTCCAAAGGCTCTAAAACTATTCTAGCTTTATAGGGCGATTCTGCCTGGACCTTAAGAACATTAGGTGTCAACATTTCATTGATTTCAGTATACATTCAGCTATTTCTCCGAGCTTACTTAGAGTAAAGTTCTACAACTAAGTTTACGTTGTAGTCTGAAGATAAGTCAGTTAACGTTGGGGCTGTAGAGAATGTTCCTTTAAAAGAAGAAGTATCTACAGTTATCCAATCACATGCAGCTCTTTGTTCAGATAAAGCTAATGCAGCCTGAATACGACCTTGAGCTCTTGCTTTTTGGCGAACAGATATAACATCACCTGGCTTAACTAAGAATGATGGAACGTTAACTACTTTATCATTAACAAGTATTGCTTTATGCGTTACTAATTGACGCGCTTCAGCACGTGTACTTGCAAAACCCATACGATAGACAACATTGTCTAAACGTCGCTCGAGCAGAGACATCAGATTTTCACCTGTTGCACCTTTCATGCGAGCAGCCATTTTGTAATAACCACGGAATTGCTTTTCAAGAATACCATATAATCTTCTGATTTTTTGTTTCTCTCTAAGCTGAATTCCATAACTATTCAGGCGTGGTTTTTTATCACCATGTTGTCCAGGTAATTTTTCTGATTTACATTTGGACTTATGATCACGGACACCACTTTTAAGCAATAAATCACAACCTTCACGACGTGATAACTTACATTTTGGACCAAGATATCTAGCCATTAATTACTCCTGAGTCTTATACACGACGTTTTTTAGGTGGTTTACACCCATTATGAGGTATACCAGTAACATCGGTAATTTCAACAATTTTAAAATCCTGTGAAATTAATTCACGAATAGTGGATTCTCTGCCAGGGCCGGGACCGTGAACAAATACAGCCACAGATTTCATACCGTATTCTTTTGCAACAGCAGCAGCACGCTCGGTAGCAACTTGCGCAGCATAAGGTGTACTTTTTCTAGAGCCTCTAAATCCTGAACCACCAGATGTTGCCCAACATAGTGCATTACCTTGTCTATCAGTAAAGGTGACTATGGTATTATTAAAAGATGCATGCACGTGTACGATACCATCAGACACGACACGCTTCGCTTTTTTGCGTACTTTTTGTTGTTTTGACTTAGTTATTGCCATCTTACATTCCTACATAAAAAATCAAACGGTAGTGCCTTTTCTGCGGCCTTTACGTGTACGAGCATTAGTTTTCGTACGTTGTCCGCGCAATGGCAACCCTCTTCTGTGTCTTAGACCACGATAACATCCCAGATCCATAAGGCGTTTAATGTTCATCGTCACAACACGACGCAAATCACCTTCCACCGTTATTTTTGCTATTTCTGTTCTCAAAGACTCAAGTTGAGCATCTGTTAATTCTGAAACCTTTTTGGAAGGTTCAATACCAACTGTAGAACATAGTTTTAAGGATGTAGTTTTACCAATACCATATATTGCTGTCAAAGCAATCACAACATGTTTGTGATCAGGTATATTTACTCCTGCAATACGAGCCATTAACTTCTCCGAACGTTATTTTGTTCTGTCGAAAGGGACAGAAGAATACTATTTTTATAAAATTAAATCAAGCGGATTAACCCTGCTTTTGTTTATGTCTGGCATCTTTACATATAACCCGTACAGTGCCACCTCTTTTAATAATCTTGCAATTGCGACAAATTCGCTTTACAGATGCTCTTACTTTCATTCCTAACTCCGATAAAAATCATAAAAGACCAGGTAATTTTGTACCTTTAAAATTAGCCTTTTTCATTAAAGAATCATATTGCTGCGTCATTAAATGTGCTTGTACTTGTGCTACAAAATCCATAATAACAACAACGATAATCAGCAACGATGTTCCTCCGAAATAAAAAGGGACGTGCCATGTATACATCAAGATCTGAGGCAAAAGACAGACCAGAACCAAATAGATTGCACCAACTAGGGTCAAACGGGTCATTACACCATCGATATACTTAGTTGTTTGTTCACCTGGTCTAATTCCGGGTATGTATGCACCAGATTTTTTCAAATTATCAGCAGTATCTTTGGGATTAAACACCAGAGCTGCATAAAAGAACGCAAAGAATATAATAGCTACTGCATACACAATCAAATATAAAGGTTGCCCTGGGGATAAAGCCATCCCTACATCAGCAAGCCATCCCAAACCTTTGGTATGGGAGAAAAATTGTGCCAAGGTTGCAGGTAACAATATAATACTGGATGCAAAGATAGGCGGTATTACACCAGACATATTGATCTTTAAAGGTAAATGACTTGTTTGGGCAGCATATACCTTTCTACCTTGAGTCCTTTGGGCATAATTCACCCTTATACGCCGCTGCGCACGCTCCATAAATACTACAAAGCCTGTAACTACTACCACAACCACTGCAATGATGATCAAAGTGAGAGCTTGCATCTGTCCTTCTTTAACTTGTTGAAGAACTGAAGCAATCGCAGTAGGCATGCTGGATACAATTCCCGAAAATATAATTAGGGAGATTCCATTACCGACGCCTTTCTCAGTAATTTGTTCACCTAGCCACATCAAGAACATAGTTCCAGTAACCAAAGTTACAACTGCAGTAAAGTAAAATGAAAAGTCAGCTTGAAGTGCAATTTGTTGTCCAGCTAACCAGCGTGCCATTCCTAATGATTGAAATATAGAAAGCACTAAAGTTAAGTATCGGGTGTATTGGTTTATTTTTCTCCGTCCGGACTCTCCTTCCTTTTTTAGTTGTTCCAGTTTAGGTGAAACAACTGTAAATAGTTGGAGAATAATTGACGCAGAAATATAGGGCATAATCCCTATTGCAAAAACTGTAACACGCGATAATGCGCCACCAGAAAACATATTGAATAAGCCAAATATTGTATTCTGTTGCTCATTAAAGAAATTAGCTAATCGTGCTGGGTCCAGACCTGGAACAGGAATATGAGCACCCAATCGATAAACTAAAATGCCGAGAACAACAAACAATAATCTTGATTTTAGTTCAGCCAATCCCCCACGTGATTGGCTTGCATTATGTTTTTGGTTTTTCATAGTCACTCTTCTATGCTGCCGCCTAAACCTTCAATGGCTAAACGAGCTCCTTTAGTGACCCTTAAACCTTTAAGTTTGATGGCAGTAGTTAATTCACCGGATAAAATAACTTTTACATCTTTAATAGAACTATTGATTAAACCCGCTTCACGTAAAACGTTCATATCAATTACATCAGCGGATAACTTTGCAAGTTCGCTAAGACATATTTGATCTACAGATCGACCAACACGTGACTTAAATCCCATTTTTGGCAGTCTTCTTTGAATAGGCATTTGACCGCCCTCAAAGTTAATTTTATGGAAACCACCAGCTCTTGCTTTTTGACCTTTATGTCCCTTACCACTTGTTTTACCTAATCCTGAACCTATACCACGCCCTAAGCGTTTTTTAGGACGTCTTGAACCAGGATCTGGTGATAGTGAATTTAAATTCATTATACACTCTCCTCAACCAGCAATAAGTAATCAACAATATTAATAAGTCCACGGATTGCTGGAGTATCATTATGTGATACACTTGAATTAGTTTTACCTAGACCTAATTGCTTCACGATAGAAATATGCTTTGGTTTTCTACCTATAGTACTTTTTACCAAAGTTATTTTAATTTTCTTTTCCATAATTAGCCCGCCATAACTTCTTCAACAGTTTTACCACGCTTGGCCGCAACATAATCTGGAGTACCGATATTAGTTAAAGCAGCGATTGTAGCTCTTACAATATTACTTGGATTAGTAGAACCAATACTCTTAGCTAATATATTTTGTACGCCTAGAACTTCTAAAACAGCTCGCATCGCGCCGCCAGCAATAATTCCAGTACCTTCACTCGCAGGTTTCATAAATACCTTAGAAGCACCATAGTTCCAAGTAATTTCGTGGAATATAGTTGATCCAGAAAGTGGAATATAAACCATATTTTTCTTTGCTTGTTCCATAGCTTTTTGAATTGCAATTGGCACTTCGCGCGCTTTACCTCTACCGAAGCCAACTTTACCCTTGCCGTCACCAACAACAACAAGTACTGCAAAACCAAAAACACGGCCTCCCTTTACAACCTTAGCCGTACGATTTACTGATACTAGCTTTTCTTGGTAGCCATCTGATTTGGGTGATGATTCATCGAATGCCATAATCGTTCCTTAAAAATCTAATCCAGCTTCGCGCGCACCTTCAGCAAGGGCTTTCACTCGGCCATGATATTTGTAACCAGCACGATCAAATGCAACTTGAGTAATGCCACGCTCACTAGCACGCTTACCAAGCAATTTGCCAACTAGGTTAGCTTGCTCTACTTTACATTTTCCAGTCAAGCTCGCTTTAATTTCTTTGTCATTAGTTGAACATGCTACCAAAACTTTATCACCAAGCTTATCAGCCTGGATGATTTGCGAATATATGTGCAAACCACTTCTATAAACAACCAGTCTTGCTCTTCCCGATTTACGAATCAATGCTTTAGCTTTTAATCCGCGTCGGTTACGTGAGTTTTGTTTATTCATAACTTAAACCTTATTTCTTTTTCGCTTCTTTACGAGCAATATACTCACCAGCAAGTTTAACCCCTTTACCTTTATAAGGCTCTGGTGGTCTAAATGCTCTTATTTCAGAAGCTACTTGACCCAAAATTTGTTTATCAACGCCTTTAAGTAATATCACTGTATTACTTGGTGTTTCAACCACAACTCCTTGCGGCAGTTGGTATTCAATAGGATGAGAATATCCTAAAGATAAGGTGATTGATTTATCTTTAGATTGTGCTCTATAACCTACACCAACCAATTCCAAGGTAACAACAAAACCTTCAGTTACACCCTTAACCATATTATTGACTAAAGCTCTTGCTGTTCCAGCTTGAGCCCAAGCTTTAGGATCATTCGCTGCTGGAGCAAACTCAACATGATTAGAATCTTTATTTTTAGTTATCTTTACTAACCGGTTAATTTTTTGGGTTAGTGTTCCTTTAGGCCCTTTTACAGTAATTTCACCATCACCTATTGTTATCTCAACATTTGATGGTTGAACTACTGGGGCTTTTGCTACTCTAGACATATTATTCCCCGCAAGTATTAAGCCACTTCACAAATGACTTCGCCACCAACGCCTTTCATCTTTGCAGATATATGGGTCATTATACCCTGTGATGTAGACAATATAGCGACACCAAAACCAGGAATAGAGCTCAAATCTCTATAAGATTTATATACTCGCAATCCAGGTCTGCTAATTCTCTTAATGAGTTCGATAACAGGTCGGCCGTGATAGTATTTCAGCTTAATTGTCATCAATTTAAGATTATTATCTAGTGATTCTACAAAGAAGTCTTCAATGTATCCTTCTTCCTTTAAAACACGTGCAATCTCTTCTTTCAATTTAGAAGATGTTAATGTTATCTGCTGATGTTTTGCTTGTTGACCATTTCTAATTCGGGTCAGCATATCAGCAACTGGATCATGCATACTCACAATCGTTCTCCAATTAAAAAATTACCAGCTAGATTTTCTTCCACCTGGTATATTACCAACCATTAGTTGTTGTCTTAAGCAAATTCTGCAAAGAGCAAATTTACGATAAACACCATGTGGACGACCACATTGTTGACATCGTGTTTTAAAACGAACAGGATTTGAATTAACAGGTAATTTAGCTAATTTTAATTGACTATCCATAATTACCTGAAAATCATCAGATGATTTAATCAATTGTTTCAATTCGTTTCTGCGTTTGCTGTATTTATTAACCAGCTTGTTACGCTTTAACTCTCTCATAAGCATTGATTTTTTAGCCACAATTTCACCCTTATTTTTTATCTCTATCTTTCAATGGAAGATTAAAGGCTTCTAACAAAGCTTTAGCTTCTTCATTTGTTTTAGCAGTTGTTGTAATACAAATGTCTAAGCCTCTAATACCATCAGTTTTATCGTAATCGATTTCTGGAAATACGATTTGCTCATGTATTCCCATACTGTAATTACCAGTTCCATCAAAAGATTTAGGATTTAAACCACGAAAATCTCTTACACGCGGTAAAGTTACGGAAATCAATCGGTCTAAAAACTCATACATACGTTGACGTCTTAGTGTTACTTTACAGCCTATAGGCCATCCTTCCCTAATTTTAAAACCAGCAATAGATTTTCTTGCTTTAGTAACAACAGGTTTTTGCCCAGCAATCAAAGTCATATCTTCAACGGCATGGTTCATTACCTTTTTATCACCAACAGCTTCGCCAACACCCATATTTAAGGTGATTTTAAGCAACTTTGGAACTTCCATAACGCTGGAATAGTTGAACCGTTTCATCATCATGGGGATGATTTCTTTTTTATAAAATTCATTAAGTCTTGCCATTTGAATCACCTAATTAAACACGGTCAATTATTTCATTGTCAGATTTGAAATATCTAACTTTTTTACTTACACCGTTACTCTCTATGAGTTTAAATCCTACTTTATCTGCTTTTTTGGTATTGGGATTATAATGAGCAACGTTTGAAACGTGTACTGGTGCTTCAAGGGTAACGATTCCACCCTTGTTTTCTGGCTTTTGTGGATTGGGTTTAACGTGTTTCTTAATTATGTTTCCACCTTCAACAACAACGCCATTATCAGTTACGCGCAGGACTTTACCTCTATGACCTTTACTTTTACCGGCAATTATAATTACATCATCGCCTTTTTGAATACGTTTCATATCTAAATCCTTCTCACAAAACTTCTGCAGCCAGAGATATTATTTTCATAAATCTCTCTCGTAGCTCGCGAGTAACAGGGCCAAATATACGAGTACCAATTGGCTCGTTTTGGTTATTTAAGAGTACTGCAGCATTGCCATCGAAACGGATCAAAGATCCATCATCTCTACGAACACCTTGTGCTGTACGTACAACGACAGCTTTCATTACAGCACCTTTTTTAACTTTACTTCTAGGGATTGCATCTTTAATACTAACTTTGATTACATCACCTACACGTGCATATCTACGGTGCGACCCGCCAAGCACTTTAATACACATAACCTTACGTGCTCCGCTATTGTCAGCCACTTCGAGCACTGTCTGCATTTGGATCATTTTTTACTCCAGCTCTGATTTCGACCAGAAAAAGGTTGCTGATTATATCAGGCCTTTTAGGGTTTTAAAAGTAAATCAACAGGGTTGATTAAGAAATTACTTCGACTAATACCCAGCTTTTTGTTTTAGAGAGTGGTCTTGACTCACGGATCTTTACAATATTACCAATTTTACATACTTGATTTTCATCATGCGCATGTAATTTAGTTCTACGCTTCATAATTTTACCATACTTGGGATGTTTAACAGAACGTTCAATCATCACAACTATGGTTTTATCCATTTTGTCACTAACTACTTTTCCAACCATTGTTCTGGCGTTTGATTCACTATTAGACATGTCACTTACCTGCCTTTTCAGTCAACATTGTTTTAACTCTTGCCACTGACTTACGCACCATGGTGATGAGATGTGTTTTATCTAGTGAGCCACTTGCTTTTTTCATTCGTAAACTTAATTGTTCTTTACGCAATGAAAGCAATTCGTTTTGCAGTTCTTCTACTGATAAACCGCGTAATTCATCAATCTTTTTCATTACATCACCTTCCTTTCTTCAAATATAACTTTGAAAGGAAGTTTTGCTTTAGCCAGATCAAAAGCTTCCATTGCAAGCTCTCTGGATACACCTTCCATTTCAAATAGAACCTTACCAGGTTGTATTTGAGCAACCCAATATTCAACGCTACCCTTACCTTTACCCTGTCTTACTTCCAAGGGTTTTTGTGTAATAGGTTTATCTGGGAATACTCTAATCCAAATTTTACCACCACGTTTGATATGACGTGTCATCGCTCTACGAGCTGCTTCGATTTGTCTTGCTGTTAAACGACCGCGCTCAAGAGCTTTCAAACCAAATTCACCAAAACTGATGTTGCTGCCGCGTAAGGCTAAACCTCTGTTACGGCCTTTCATCTGTTTTCGGTATTTTGTACGTTTAGGTTGTAACATGATTCTTAATCCTCACTCACTGGGCAACGTCAGATGATCTTTTCTTTTGTGGGAGAATTTCGCCCTTGAAGATCCAGACTTTAACACCAATAATACCGTAGGTAGTTTTAGATTCAGCTGTACCGTAATCAATATCAGCTCGGAAAGTATGCAAAGGTACACGACCTTCTCTATACCATTCACTGCGAGCAATTTCAGCACCGCCAAGTCTTCCACTTACACAAATTTTAATTCCTTTAGCACCTGCTTTAAGAGCAGCAGTTACAGCACGCTTCATAGCTCGTCGGAACATGACACGTTGTTCTAACTGTTGCGCAATTCCTTCAGCAACCAATGTTGCATCCAGCTCAGGCTTTTTAATTTCTTCAATGTTAAGGTGAACTGGTACACCTAATTTGTTAGAAATTTCACTACGCAGTGTTTCAATACCGCCACCTTTTTTACCGATGATTACACCAGGTCTTGCAGTTTGTATTGTTACCACAGCATTATTGGCAGGACGCTCGATAAGAATTTTACTTACAGCAGCTGCCATTAGTTTCTTTTTAAGTTCAGTACGTAATTTGATATCCTGAATCAAAAATTCAGCATATTTTTTACCAGCGAACCATTTAGAATTCCAGTCTTTAATAATACCAAGGCGTATGCCTATAGGGTTAACTTTTTGTCCCATTGCTATTCCTCGTCAGACACTTTAATCGTGATATGGCAGGTACGTTTACAAATTCTATTTGCACGCCCTTTAGCTCTGGGACTAATGCGTTTTAAAGTCATAGCTTCATCAACACAGACCATACCTACTTTTAAATCATCAATATCTGCTCCATTATTATTTTCAGCATTAGCAATAGCTGATTCTAATAATTTAAGCATTAATTGAGCACCTTTTTTTGGTGTAAACTTGAGGACATCAAGTGCACCAGATACATTCATATTTCGTATCATATCTGCTACCAATCTGCCCTTTTGAGCGGATAAGGGAGCACCTTTCAACTTTGCTGTAACTTCCATCATATCCTCTTATTTGCCTTTAGCCTTTCTGTCACCAGAATGACCTTTAAAAGTTCGAGTCATGGCAAACTCACCTAATTTATGACCGACCATATTATCTGTAATGTAAACAGGGATATGATCTTTGCCGTTATGAACAGCAATTGTTAAGTCAATCATTTCAGGAACGATTGTTGATCGTCTTGACCAGGTTTTAATTGGTTTTTTAGATTTTGATTCAATTGCAGCTTCCACTTTAGCAATCAAATGATGGTCAACAAAAGGACCTTTTCTAATAGAACGAGCCACTTGATATCCTCACAATAATTATTTCTTTTTACGTCTTCTGACAATAAAATCATCAGTACGCTTATTACTTCTAGTTTTGTAACCTTTAGTAGGTACGCCCCATGGCGACACTGGATGACGTCCACCAGAAGTACGACCTTCACCACCACCATGTGGATGGTCAACTGGGTTCATTGCTACCCCGCGTACTGTTGGTCGAATACCTCTCCAACGTTTTGCTCCTGCTTTACCTAATGCACGTAAACTATGCTCACTATTGCTTACTTCACCAATTACTGCTCTGCAAAGAACATGAATTTTACGCATTTCGCCAGAACGCAGTCTTAATGTTGCATAAATACCTTCTTTTGCAACAATCTGGCCGCTTGCTCCAGCACTTCTCAAGACTTGAGCGCCTTTCCCTGGTTTCATTTCAACGCAATGAATTGTGGTTCCAACAGGGATATTTTTTAGTGGAAGACAGTTACCTATACTGATAGGTGAGTCAGCACCACTAACCACAGTATCACCAACATTTAAGTTATTTGGTGCAATAATATATCTTCTTTCACCATCTTTATAAACAATCAGTGCAATAAGTGCAGTACGGTTTGGATCGTATTCGATACGTTCAACACGAGCCTCGATTCCGTCTTTATTACGTTTAAAATCGATGAGTCGATATTGATTACGTTGACCACCACCGATATGTCTTACAGTGATCCTACCTTGGTTATTTCGTCCACCGGTCTTCTTCAGTTTTTCAACTAAAGCAGCATGTGGTTTTCCTTTATGAATATGGTGGTGCACCACGCGTAATTCGCCCCGTTTTCCTGGCGATGTAGGTTTAGATTTTAATAGTGCCATCTTAATCTGCCTTATTCGGTAGCTGTAAAGTCAATATCTTGATCAGCATGAAGAGTTACAAATGCTTTTTTCCAATCACTACGCTTTCCACTCATTTGTTTAAAACGTTTTGTTTTTCCCTTCACATTGACAACAGATACATTTTTAACTTTAACGTTAAATATACTTTCAACCGCCATTTTAATTTCAGTTTTAGTTGCAGTTTTCAATACTTTGAATGTGAACTGTTTCAGCTTATCTGCTATGACAGTAGATTTTTCAGAAGTATGTGGTTCACGGAGAACCATCAACAATCTTTCAGCGTTCATTGTAACTGTTCCTCAATTTTTTTAATTGCAGCTTCTGTAACAACAACCTTCTCAAATTTGAGTAAAGAAACAGGATCTATAGTTGTAACGTCGCAGATGTCATAATCAATTAAGTTTCTTGAACCAAAGTATTCATTTTCACCAACTTCGCTCATTACAATTAGAGCATTTTTAATGTTCAATTGGTTCATTTTATTAACGAAGTCTTTGGTTTTTTTGCTTTCGCATTGGAAATCACTAACAACTACGAGGTTACCAGTGCGGCAAAGTTCGGAGATTATACTACGTAATGCACGTTTGTACATTTTTTTATTAATCTTTTGTGAATAATCTCTTTTTTTAGAAGCAAATGTAACACCACCGCTTCTCCATAGTGGACTTCGTATGGTTCCAGCACGAGCACGACCGGTACCTTTTTGGTTCCAAGGCTTTTTTCCACCGCCACTTACTTCAGAACGTGTTTTTTGTGCACTGTTACCGCTGCGCGCATTATTCATATAAGTTACTACAGCTTGATGAATTAAGCCTTCATTATAACCATATGCAAATACTTCTTGATTCAGTGTTAATTTTGCATTTGTATCTATAGTAGTAATTTCCATCACTCACCTCGTACTTGCTTTTTAACTGCAGGCTTAATTTCAACACGTGAGCCGGGAGCACCAGGTATAGCACCTTTGATAAGAAGTAAATTTCTTTCTGCATCTACACGCACCAGTTCAAGGCTTTGAACAGTACAACGTACATTACCCATGTGACCAGCCATTTTCTTACCTTTGAACACGCGTCCTGGAGTTTGGTTTTGTCCAATTGAACCAGGTACACGGTGCGATCTGGAGTTACCATGAGTCGCATCTTGTGTTCTAAAATTGTATCGTTTTACTGTACCAGCAAAACCTTTACCTTTAGTAGTTCCAGCAACATCAACAAATTGACCAGCAGTAAATACATCAGCTACTGATATAACTTGTCCTGCTTTGAATGCATCTTCAGAGTCCACTAAAAACTCAACCAGCATATCGCCTGCTTCAATCTCAGCTTTAGCAAAGTGGCCAGTTAAAGCCTTATTAACTTTGCTCGCTTTTTTAACACCGCCTGTTAATTGAACAGCAGAGTAGCCATCAGTTTCTTTAGTTTTCACTTGCGAAACTCTATTAGGGTGAACTTCAACAACAGAAACAGGAACTGAAACTCCGTCTGCCATGAAGACCCGCGTCATACCGATTTTACGGCCTAATAAACCGATCATCATTCTAACACCTCTTTAATATCCTTCACCCTAATATTAGTCATCAAGGCTTATCTGAACGTCAACCCCAGCAGCCAGATCCAGCTTCATCAGTGCATCAACTGTTTTTTCAGTTGGATGTACAATAACGACCAGGCGTTTGTGAGTACGTAATTCATATTGATCTCGAGCATCTTTATTAACATGCGGTGAAGTCAATACAGTAAATTTTTCCTTACGGACGGGCAAGGGTATTGGCCCACGAACTTGTGCGCCAGTACGTTTTGCTGTCTCTACAATTTCACGAGTTGATAAGTCAATCAACCGATGATCAAAGGATTTTAATCTTATTTTAATGTTTTGATTGCTACTCATTGTAATTACTCGATAATTTTAGCGACAACACCGGCCCCAACTGTACGGCCACCTTCCCGAATTGCGAAACGTAAACCTTCGTCCATCGCAATAGGAGCATGCAGATGA
>NZ_CM001373.1:3001637-3016967 GCF_000236165.1 Fluoribacter dumoffii NY 23
ACATTAACGTGTGGCTTTTTACGTTCAAATTTTTCCTTCGCCATTTCAATAACCTCGTTAACTTTTATTGTTTCTTAATAATTGCTTCAGCAATGTTGGTTGGTGCTTCCGCGTACTTAGAAAATTCCATAGTATATGTTGCTCTTCCTTGAGTCGCAGAACGTAAATCGGTCGAATAACCAAACATCTCTGCCAATGGAACTTCTGCCCTTACAATTTTTCCTGCTGGGGAATCTTCCATCCCTTGGACCAGACCACGCCGTCTGTTAAGGTCACCCATAACATCCCCCATATAATCTTCAGGGGTGACGACTTCAACGCTCATTATAGGCTCAAGCAAAACTGGTTTAGCTTTTAATGCACCTTGCTTGAAGCATTGTGAACCAGCGATTTTAAATGCCATTTCACTAGAATCCACTTCGTGGAATGATCCATCAAACAATGTGACTTTTACATCCACAACTGGATATCCAGCAATAACACCATTTTGCATCTGCTCTTGAACCCCTTTATCAACAGCAGGGATGTATTCTTTAGGAATAACACCACCAACAATAGCATTGATAAATTCATAACCTTTACCAGGCTCTTGGGGCTCTATTTTCAACCAAACGTGACCGTATTGACCACGTCCACCTGATTGTCTTACAAATTTGCCTTCTTGCTCTACAGGTTGTTTCAGTGTTTCGCGATAGGCAACTTGAGGCTTTCCAACATTAGCTTCCACATTAAACTCACGTTTCATGCGGTCAACAATAATTTCCAGATGAAGCTCACCCATTCCTTCAATAATGGTTTGG
This sequence comes from Fluoribacter dumoffii NY 23, assembly GCF_000236165.1. Lineage (NCBI taxonomy): Bacteria > Pseudomonadati > Pseudomonadota > Gammaproteobacteria > Legionellales > Legionellaceae > Fluoribacter > Fluoribacter dumoffii. The sequence continues at coordinate 3,002,438 of NZ_CM001373.1, forward strand.
CCAGATTCTTCATCGGTATGAACTCTAAACGATGGGTCTTCTTGAGCTAATTTACCTAAAGCAATTCCCATTTTTTCCTGGTCCGCTTTAGTTTTTGGTTCAACAGCTACTGCAATCACAGGATCTGGGAAATCCATTCTTTCCAAAATGACAATATGATCGGTGTCACAAAGTGTATCACCAGTTGTTACTGTCTTCAGACCTACTGCTGCCGCAATATCACCTGCTCTTACTTCTTTAATCTCTTCGCGTGAATTGGCATGCATTTGTAATAAACGGCCAATACGTTCTCTTTTCTCTTTTACTGAGTTGTATACGGTGTCGCCACTCTTTAAAACACCGGAATAAGCTCTAAAATAAGTTAATGTACCTACAAACGGGTCCGTCGCAATTTTAAATGCCAACGCTGAAAAAGGTGTATCGTAACTGGTTTTACGAGAAGCAGGATCACCATGTTCATCAATACCTTGAACATCAGGAATATCAATTGGTGAAGGCAAATATTCAATTACACCATCCAGAACTGCTTGAACACCTTTATTTTTAAAAGCAGATCCGCAGAAAACAGGAACGATTTGGTTGCTGATAGTCAACTGACGCAATGCCTGTTTAATTTCTGCTTCGTTAAGCTCTTCACCCTCAAGGTATTTTTCCATGAGGTCTTCAGTAGCTTCTGCAGCAGCTTCAATGAGCAGAGCACGATATTCTTCACATTGCTCTTTAAGATCTGCCGGAATGTCTTTATATTGAAAAGTCATTCCTTTATTTTCTTCATCCCAATGAATTGCTTTCATTTTAATTAGGTCAATAACCCCTTTAAACTCTTCTTCAGCACCAATGGGTAATTGAACCACAACAGGGTTTGAACCTAACCTTTGTTTAATTTGGCTGACAACACGAAGGAAATTAGCCCCCATACGATCCATTTTATTAACGAATACGATACGTGGTACTCCATATTTGTTTGCCTGACGCCAAACTGTTTCAGATTGTGGTTCTACACCTGATACCGAATCGAATACAACAACAGCACCATCTAGTACGCGCAGTGACCGCTCCACTTCGATCATAAAATCGACGTGCCCTGGGGTATCGATAATGTTGATACGATGGGGCTCAAACTGCTTGTCCATACCGGACCAATAACAAGTTGTTGCTGCTGAGGTAATAGTAATGCCGCGCTCTTGCTCCTGAACCATCCAGTCCATAGTTGCAGCACCGTCATGAACTTCACCAATCTTATGAGACATTCCAGTATAATACAGTACACGCTCAGTTGTGGTAGTCTTTCCAGCATCAACGTGGGCTGCAATGCCTATGTTTCTATAAAGTTTTAATGGAGTAGACACGGATTACCTCTCTTTTAATTCCATCTAAAATGAGCAAACGCCTGGTTCGCCTTGGCCATTTTATGCGTATCTTCACGTTTTTTCACAGCAGAACCCTTGCTTTCATAGGCATCCATCAGTTCTCCAGCTAAACGTAACATCATTCCCTTTTCACCACGACCACGAGCAGCCTGAACAATCCAGCGCATGCCTAAAGCAATACTGCGATCAGTTCTTACTTCAACAGGCACCTGATATGTTGCACCCCCAACACGGCGTGAACGAACTTCAACGCTTGGGCGAACATTATCCAAAGCCTCTTCAAAGTAGCGGAGAACTGTAGCAGAACCACTTGCAGAACCTGAATCACCTTCTTGTTCGTCAGACTTCTTCAGCTTCTTGACTCGCTCTTCTAAAACAGATAAAGCGCCGTAGGTTATTTTCTCAGCAGTAGATTTTTTACCGCTGACCATTAATACGTTAATAAATTTTGCTAACAATTCACTATGATGTTTAGGATCTGGCAAAATTTCTCTTTTAGGGACTTCTCTTCTTCTAGGCATTTCAATTTCCTACAATCAGTTATTTTTTATCTTTTGGTTTTTTTGTACCGTATTTAGAACGACCTTGTTTACGATCATTAACACCAGAGGTATCCAAACTACCTCGTACAGTGTGGTAACGCACACCAGGTAAATCCTTAACACGACCACCTCTAATTAGAACAACTGAGTGCTCCTGGAGGTTGTGGCCTTCACCACCAATATATGATGAAACTTCAAATCCATTCGTTAAACGTACACGAGCAACCTTACGCATAGCTGAGTTAGGTTTTTTAGGTGTAGTAGTGTAAACGCGTGTACATACACCGCGTCTTTGTGGACATGATTCCAGTGCTGGTACGTTACTTTTCTTCTTTACGTCCACACGAGGCTTTCTTACTAACTGATTAATAGTAGCCATTTATACTTAACTCCGATCTGTCTCTTTTGATTATTTCGAATGCATAAGGAGGCCGGATTCTATATAGCTACGGCAGATTTGTCAAGTTTAATCTGCCGTTTTCGAATCCGAACTAGTGTTCTTGATTGTCTGCGTTTAATGCTTCACTTAACGCATGTTCAACATCACTTGCAGTAACGGTATGCACTGGGTGCTCACCGGCTGCAGCCTTAGCTCTTTTTGCCTTACGGCTTTGATGATATGCATAGCCAGTTCCTGCCGGAATCAAGCGTCCAACCATCACGTTTTCTTTCAAGCCACGTAAATCATCAACTTTACCACTTACAGCAGCTTCAGTTAGAACTCTTGTTGTTTCTTGGAATGAAGCAGCTGAAATAAATGACTCGGTTGCCAAAGAAGCCTTGGTAATACCCAACAATATGGGTGTACCGCGAGCTGGCTGTTTCCCTTCAGCAATAAGTTTGTCATTTTCTTGCAATAGAGCACTTTCCTCTATTTGCTCTCCTACCAAGAATTTAGAATCCCCAGCAAAAGTAATAACTCGTTTGCGTAACATTTGTCGTACAATTACTTCGATGTGTTTGTCATTAATTTTCACACCTTGTAAACGGTATACGTCCTGTACTTCATTTACAATGTAATTTGCTAATGCGCCGACACCGAGCAAGCGTAAAATATCATGCGGATTGAGTGCACCTTCGGCGATAATTTCACCGCGCTCAACATGCTCCCCTTCGAAGACAGAAATATGTCTCCATTTAGGTATCAATTCCTCATGAGATTGATCTTCAGAAACATTAATAATCAACCTTCTCTTACCTTTTGTTTCCTTACCAAAGCTAACCATACCTGAAACTTCAGCCATAACCGCTGAATCTTTCGGCTTGCGCGCCTCAAACAAGTCAGCCACTCTTGGCAGACCCCCTGTAATATCGCGTGTTTTGGAGCGTTCTTGAGGAATACGAGCGATAACATCCCCAATACCCACATGGCTGCCATCCTCAAAATTGACGATAGCATCAACGGGTAAATAGTATTGAGCAGGAACGTTAGTACCAGCGAGGTAAATCTCTTCACCATTTTCACCAACGAGCTTTACCATAGGCCGTAAATCGCGACCTGCAGCACTTCGTTGTTTCGCATCAATTACTACGATGTTGCTTAATCCGGTTAATTCATCCGTTTGCCGATTCATGGTAATACCATCAATTAAATCAACAAATTTTAGATATCCGCTTACTTCAGAAATAACTGGGTGCGTATGTGGATCCCAGGTAGCAATTACTTGCCCAGCCTCAACAGGTGAATTATCTTGAACAGAAATCACAGCACCATATGGAAGCTTATAGCGTTCACGCTCACGTCCAAATTCATCTACAATGGTTACTTCACCAGAACGGGAGACAGCAACCAGATTTTTATTTTCATGAGTTACGGTTTTAATGTTATGTAACCGAATAACCCCTTTAGTTTTTATCTGAATATTATTGGCAGCCGTTGCTCTTGATGCAGCACCTCCGATATGGAAAGTACGCATGGTTAACTGAGTTCCGGGTTCACCAATTGACTGGGCGGCAATAATACCTACAGCTTCACCAGTATTAACTAGATGTCCTCTCGCCAAATCACGGCCATAACATTTAGCACACAAACCAAAACGGGTTTGGCAGGTAATTGGTGAACGAACCATAATTTGGTCCACACCTTGTTTCTCTAACTTCTCTACCCACTCTTCATCCAGTAATGTACCTGCGGTAACTACTGGTTCACTTTGATTTGGAATATAAACATCGGCGGCTACAACTCGTCCAAGTACACGCTCATGTAAAGGCTCAACAATATCTCCGCCTTCAATCAACGGTTGCATTAAAATCCCTGTATCGACACCGCAATCGTCTTCGGTAATCACAACATCTTGGGCAACATCAACAAGACGACGTGTCAGGTATCCGGAGTTAGCTGTTTTTAACGCGGTATCCGCCAAACCTTTACGCGCACCGTGAGTCGAAATAAAGTACTGGAATACGTTCAAACCTTCACGGAAGTTTGCGGTAATTGGCGTTTCAATAATAGAACCGTCAGGTGCGGCCATCAAACCACGCATACCAGCAAGCTGTCTTATTTGCGCCGCAGAACCCCGTGCTCCAGAGTCAGCCATCATAAAGATTGGGTTGAATGACTCTTGTCTTACTTTATTTCCTTTGACATCCACAGCTTCTTCGGTTGCTATTTTGGTCATCATTGACTTGGCAACCAATTCGTTGGTTCTGGACCAAATATCAATAACCTTATTGTATCGCTCACCATTGGTTACCAGACCTGAGCGGAATTGTGATTCAATTTCTCGGACTTCATTATCTGCATGTTCAATAATGCTGGCTTTATCATCAGGTATCTCCATATCTTCAATACCTATAGATACACCTGAGCGTGTTGCATACTTAAATCCGGTATACATCAATTTGTCAGCAAAGATTACGGTTTCTTTTAAACCAAAATTTCGATAGCAACTGTCAATAACCTTAGAAATTACCTTCTTGGTCATTGTACGATTTATCGTTGCGAAGGTCATGCCTTTAGGTAGTACCTCGGCAAGAATTGCGCGTCCTACAGTTGTCTCTACTAAATGATGTCCTTCCTCACTTTCCTTAGGCATACGAATTTTAATTTTCGCATGAATGTCAAGATGGCCTGACTCATAAAAATTCTGTGCTTCCTGAGCACTAACAAAAATTTTGCCTTCGCCTAAAGCATTGACTTTTTCGCGAGTAAGGTAGTACAACCCGAGTACAACGTCCTGGCTAGGAACAATGATTGGTTCACCGCTCGCAGGTGACAAAATATTGTTGGTAGACATCATAAGCGAACGTGCTTCAAGCTGTGCTTCCAAAGTCAATGGCACATGTACGGCCATTTGGTCCCCGTCAAAGTCAGCGTTGTAAGCGGTACAAACTAGTGGATGAAGCTGAATCGCCTTGCCTTCAATCAATACTGGTTCAAACGCTTGAATACCCAACCGGTGTAATGTAGGTGCACGGTTTAAAAGGATAGGATGTTCGCGAATCACATCATCCAGAATATCCCAAACCACAGATTCTTCACGCTCAACCATTTTCTTGGCTGCTTTAATTGTTGTAGCCAAGCCACGGAATTCCAGTTTACTGAAGATAAATGGCTTAAATAATTCAAGAGCCATTTTTTTCGGGAGACCGCACTGATGAAGTTTCAGAGTCGGACCTACCACAATTACTGAACGGCCTGAATAGTCTACCCGTTTTCCTAACAGGTTTTGACGGAAACGACCTTGTTTTCCTTTAATCATATCTGCTAGAGATTTAAGAGGTCTTTTGTTTGTACCTGTAATAGCACGGCCACGACGTCCGTTGTCCAATAAGGCATCAACTGATTCTTGCAGCATTCGTTTTTCATTACGCACAATAATATCAGGTGCATTCAAATCCAAAAGCCGCTTCAACCGGTTGTTTCGGTTAATAACCCGACGATATAAGTCATTGAGATCTGAGGTAGCAAACCGGCCGCCATCCAACGGAACCAAGGGTCTTAAATCGGGTGGAAGAACAGGCAATACATCCATGATCATCCACTCGGGCTTATTCCCAGAATCATAAAATGCTTCAAGCAATTTCAATCTTTTGGTGATTTTCTTAATTTTCGTTTCGGAGCTGGTTGTTGGCAGTTCTTCACGCAAGTTCTTGATTTCTTCTTCCAAATCAACTTGACGCAGTAAATCACGAATTGCTTCCGCACCCATACGCGCGTCAAATTCATCGCCGTATTGTTCCATCGCATCAAGATAGACTTCATCATTGAGCAACTGGCCGCGCTCAAGTTCGGTCATTCCGGGGTCAACAACCACAAAAGCTTCAAAATAAAGAACCCGTTCAATATCCCGTAAAGTCATATCCAGTAATAAACCAATCCTGGAAGGTAATGACTTCAGGAACCAGATATGTGCAACCGGGCTAGCAAGTTCAATGTGCCCCATACGTTCACGACGTACTTTTGCCAATGCAAGCTCAACACCACATTTTTCACAAATAACTCCGCGATGTTTGAGACGTTTGTATTTACCACATAAACATTCATAATCTTTTACTGGACCAAAGGTTTTGGCGCAGAATAGACCATCACGTTCTGGTTTGAACGTACGGTAATTGATTGTTTCTGGTTTCTTTACTTCACCATATGACCATGAACGAATTAGCTCAGGAGAAGCCAATGCAATTTTAATTGCGTCAAATTCTTCGCTTTGTCCCTGTTGCTTTAAGATGCCAAGCAAGTCGCTCATCACAGGGGCTTTTCTCATTGGTTCATTCATTGGATCGTCGTTTAGAGTACTCAAGTCTATGCCTCCAAAAATTGTTAATCAGTATATAACGCTGAAAATTAATCGTGTTCGAGTTCGATATCGATTCCCAATGCGCGAATTTCTTTCAATAATACATTGAACGATTCTGGCATTCCTGGGTCCATACGATGATCGCCATCAACAATATTTTTGTAGATTTTTGTTCTACCTCCAACGTCGTCTGATTTCACAGTCAACATTTCCTGTAATGTATAAGCTGCACCGTATGCTTCGAGCGCCCATACCTCCATCTCCCCGAAGCGTTGACCTCCAAACTGTGCTTTACCACCAAGAGGTTGTTGGGTTACCAAGCTATAGGATCCGGTTGAACGAGCATGCATCTTATCATCAACTAAATGGTTCAGTTTTAACATGTACATGTAACCTACTGTTACAGGGTTATCAAATTTGCTTCCAGTTCTACCATCTATCAAGAATGTTTTACCATCAGAAGACAAATCTGCCAGTTGTAACATGCTTTTTATTTCTTCTTCAGAAGCCCCATCAAACACTGGTGTTGCCATAGGTACGCCAGACCGCAAATTATCAGCTAATCTGTATATCTCTTCATCATTTAAAGAATCCAGATGTACTCTTTGGACACCGTCATGGTTGTATATCTTATTCAAGAAGGAGCGGATTTCGGTTGCATTTTGTTTTGAATCCAACATTTGTGCAATCTTATTACCTAAACCTTTTGCAGCTAAACCAAGATGTGTTTCCAGTACCTGTCCGATATTCATACGTGAAGGTACGCCTAATGGGTTAAGAACGATATCTACAGCCGTTCCATCTTCCATATGAGGCATGTCTTCAACAGGGACCACAATGGAAATAACCCCTTTGTTTCCATGTCGACCAGCCATTTTATCTCCAGGCTGAATTCGTCTCTTCACTGCAAGATACACTTTAACAATTTTTAATACACCAGGAGCCAGATCATCACCCTGAATTATTTTCTTGCGGCTGTCGTTAAAGCGTTTTTCCATTTCTTTTGACAACATTTCAAGTTGTTTTGAAAGTTGTTCTAGTTGTTGGCTTATCACATCGCTTTCAAGACGAATATCAAACCATTTTTCGCGCCCTATTTTATCAAGATATTCTTGGTTTATTTTGGAACCTGGTTTCAGGTTTCCTGGGCCGCCAGTAGCTACTTTATCAAGAATAATGTTTGCTACACGGTGGTAGATGTCCTCTTCACGAATACGACGCTCATCAACTAAGTCTTTACGTACGCGTGCCAGATGCTCTTCTTCAATGCTTTTAGCACGTGCATCTTTTTCCAGGCCATCACGAGTGAATACTTGAACGTCGATAACAGTACCGTTCATTCCTGATGGAACGCGCAGGGAAGAATCTTTAACATCTGAAGCCTTTTCACCGAAAATAGCACGTAACAATTTTTCTTCAGGAGTAAGTTGGGTTTCACCTTTAGGGGTAACTTTTCCAACCAAAATATCGCCAGCTTTAACTTCTGCGCCAATGAACACGACCCCAGACTCATCAAGATTGGATAACGCTGACTCACCTACGTTTGGAATATCGGCTGTAATTTCTTCGGTACCTAATTTGGTATCACGAGCAATACAGGTTAACTCTTCGATGTGAATCGTAGTGAAGCGGTCATCTTGTACAATACGCTCTGATATGAGAATAGAGTCCTCGAAGTTATATCCGTTCCAGGGCATAAAGGCGACTAACAGATTTTGACCTAATGCCAACTCACCCATATCAGTACAAGGACCATCGGCTAGGATGTCACCTTTTTGAATGACGTCGCCTGTATTAACTATGGGACGTTGATTAATACATGTATCCTGGTTTGAACGGAAATATTTGGTCAGGTTGTAAATATCTACCCCGGTTTCACCTGCTGTAGTCTCATCGTCATTCACACGCACAACAATACGGGAGGCATCCACAAGATCAATTACTCCACCACGTTTTGCCACGACAGACACACCTGAGTCTGAGGCAACAATACGCTCCATTCCAGTCCCGACAAGAGGTTTCTCGGAACGTAAAGTAGGAACAGCTTGTCGCTGCATGTTTGATCCCATCAAAGCGCGGTTCGCATCATCATGCTCCAGGAATGGAATTAATGAAGCAGCAACAGATACGATCTGCTTTGGAGAGATATCCATGTAGTTAATATTGTCCGGTGTAGTTAACGAGAATTCGTTTTGATGTCTACATGGCACTAAATCGGCAAGAATATTTCCGTCTTTATCCAGAGCAACGCTTGATTGTGCGATGTATTGATCAACTTCTTCTATAGCTGATAAATATTCAATTTCATCGGTGACTCGGCCGTTAACTACTTTGCGGCATGGAGTTTCAATAAATCCGTAATCATTTGTTCTTGCATAAACAGACAATGAATTAATCAAACCGATGTTTGGACCTTCAGGTGTCTCAATAGGACAAACGCGGCCATAGTGTGTGGTATGTACGTCACGAACCTCAAATCCTGCGCGTTCACGTGTCAATCCGCCTGGGCCTAATGCAGAAACCCTGCGCTTATGGGTAACACCAGATAATGGATTAACCTGATCCATGAATTGCGATAACTGACTGGAACCGAAGAATTCTTTAATTGCAGCCGAAACAGGTTTCGCATTAATTAAATCTTGTGGCATCAAATTTTCAGATTCCACCAGGCTCAAGCGCTCTTTGACAGCGCGCTCAACGCGCACGAGCCCCACTCTGAATTGGTTTTCGGTCATTTCACCAACACTTCGCACCCTTCGGTTACCGAGGTGGTCGATATCGTCTACCATGCCAATACCATTTCTAATGTCGATTAATGTCTTGATAACAGCCATTATATCTTCTTTAGTGAGGGTACCTGGACCATCATCATTTTTTCTGCCAACCCGTCGGTTAAATTTCATTCTACCGACAGCAGATAAATCATACCGTTCATCAACAAAGAATAAGTTTTTAAACAAAGCTTCTGCAGCTTCTTTAGTTGGTGGCTCACCGGGACGCATCATACGATAAATTTCAACAAGCGCCTCAAGCTGGCTTGACGTGGGATCGATTTTCAGGGTGTCTGATATATAGGAACCATGATCCAAGTCATTGGTATAAATCATATCAAATTCGTGGATGCCGGTAGACGCCATCGTATCAAGTAACTCATCAGTTACTTCATCATTTGCCTGAGCTATAGACTCTCCAGTTAAAGTATCTATTATATTTTTAGCTAAGGTTTTTCCTATTAAATAGTCACGTGGAACGATCAGATCTTTCATCTGAGCTTTTTCCATTTGCTTAATATGACGTGCAGTAATACGTCTGCCTTGTTCTACAATAAGTTCGCCAGTTTCAGGAACATGGATATCAAATGAGGCAATCTCACCACGTAATCTTTGTGGGATTAGATCAATATGATATTCGCCATTTTTAAGATGGCAGCTGGTCATTTCAAAAAATTCATTTAGGATATCTTCGGTTTCATATCCTAAAGCTCTTAATAGAATACTTACTGGTAGCTTGCGCCTTCTATCAATTCGGACATAAACACAATCTTTGGGATCAAATTCAAAATCCAGCCAGGAACCACGGTAGGGTATAATGCGTGCAGAATATAATAACTTACCTGATGAATGAGTCTTACCTTTATCGTGCTCAAATATAACACCAGGAGAACGATGTAATTGAGAAACAACTACTCTCTCGGTACCATTGACTACAAAAGTACCCACATCAGTCATTAAAGGGATTTCCCCCATAAAAACATCTTGTTCTCTTATATCTTTAATAGGCTTAGGATCTTCGCTTGCATCTTTATCCAGAACAACAAGTCTGATTTTAACTCTCAATGGTGCAGAATAGGTTAAGCCTCTTAATTTGCATTCACGTACATCAAATGCTGGTTCACCTAACTTATAACCCACATATTCTAATCGTGCATTGCCAGAAAAGCTTTCGATGGGGAACACAGAAGAAAATGCTGCATGCAATCCTGTATTAAAGTGTTCGTTTGACTTGCTATCAGCCTGAAGAAAATCCCTGTAGGATTTAAGTTGAATTTCAAGCAGATTTGGTATCGCCATTTTATCGGCCTGCTTACCAAAGCTTTTGCGAAATCGTTTTTTCTCAGCATGCGAATATTGAGGTTTAGCTTCTGCAACGGCCATGGTGTTTCCTCTGTAAATTATTGATGACTTCAAACACGTAAACCCAGCCATGAAACCATGGCTGGGTCCAATCTCACTGATATAGCTTTATTATTTAACTTCTACTGAAGCACCAGCTTCTTCAAGTTCTTTCTTGATGTTAGCAGCTTCGTCTTTAGATACAGCTTCTTTAATTGTTGAAGGAGCACCTTCTACCAAGTCTTTAGCTTCTTTCAAGCCAAGACCAGTGATACCACGAACCGCTTTAATCACGTTTACTTTGTTAGCACCGAAACTGGTCATAACAACTGTAAACTCAGTTTGTTCTTCAGCAGCGGCAGCAGCACCACCAGCAGCTGGAGCAGCAACTGCAACAGCGGCAGCGGCAGCTGAAACGTTGAATTTCTCTTCCATTGCTTCGATTAATTCAACAACTTCCATAACAGACATATTTGCTATGGTTTCTAAAATATCATTTTTTGACACAGCCATTACTAGCTCCTGATTTAAAATTAATTTAATTGATTAAATGAGATTTAACCTGCTTTTTTATCTTTTACTGCTGCTAAGGTTCTTACTAATTTAGCATGTGGCTCAGCAAGAGTTCTGACAAATTTCTCAATTGGCGCTTTCATCACATACATCAACTTGGCAATTGCTTCATCACGAGTCGGTAAGCTGGCAACAGCATCAATTTGATCTGCTTTATAAACTTTTCCGCCTACAGATAATGCTTTAATCTCAAGTTTGTCAAATGTCTTGGTGAAATCTTTAAGCAGTCTTGCGGCATCACTAGGTGCTTCCAGTGATAATGCAATAAACAACGGCCCAACGAGCAAGTCATTCAAGCATTCAAATTCAGTGTTTTTAAAAGCTCTTCGTGTTAAAGTATTTCGTACCACACGGAGATAGACACCGGATTTGCGCGCTTCACTACGTAAATGCGTCATTTGATTTACGGTTAAACCACGATAATCAGCAACTACTGCCGAAATAGCCTTTGAGGCGACCGCAGTCACTTCTTCTACTACAGCTTTTTTTGCAGCTAAATTTAATGTCACGTTACTGACCTCCTAATGTATACAAATCTCAAGGATTTGCCAGTTATGGTGGCCGTCTCTATTATTTAAATTGGAGCCGGTTCACCGTCTGCGCAGGAAATTAAGCGTTAGCACCTGCGGTCTTCGACGGCATGGAACCAAATCTATGCCGTGAATTCCTAAAAAATGGGTGGCTATATTACACAGGTATTGATGAAATATCAATAGCTATACCAGGTCCCATTGTTGTAGACAAAGAAATTTTCTTTAAATATTGACCTTTAGATGAAGTTGGCTTGGCCTTTTTCAGGTCATTAATTAATGCAACAATATTTTCAATTATGTCTTCAACAGTAAAATCGACCTTGCCTACTGTGCAATGAATAATACCATTCTTGTCAGTTCTATAGCGTACTTGACCTGACTTAGCATCTTTAACTGCGGCTTCGACATTCGTAGTAACTGTTCCAACTTTAGGGTTTGGCATTAAACCTCTGGGGCCTAAGACCTGACCTAACTGACCAACAATACGCATAGCGTCGGGTGTAGCAATAACCACATCGAAATCCATTGCACCACCTTTGATTTTATCAGCCAAATCTTCAAAGCCGACAATATCTGCACCAGCATCTTTAGCCTTAGTAGCGTTTTCACCTTGGGCAAACACCGCAACACGGACTACTTTTCCAGTACCTTTAGGTAAGTTGGTTGATGAACGAACTACTTGGTCTGATTTACGAGGATCGACCCCTAAATTAACACTGATGTCCAAGCTTTCACGAAATTTAGTTGAAGCAAATTGTTTTAAAAGGTTTATTGCTTCACTAGCACTGTATAAATGATTTGTTTTAATTGTCTCTAAAATCTTTTTTTGTTTTTTAGATACTTTAGCCATGGCAATCCCCTTATTCTAAACCTTCAACGTCAATACCCATACTGCGCGCAGTACCTGCAATACTTCTGACTGCTGCTGCTAAGCTTGCTGCAGTTAAATCAGGCTCTTTAATCTTCGCGATTTCTTCAAGTTGTTTGACGTTAAGTTTTGCCACTTTTTTAGTGTTCGGTGTTCCACTTCCGCTTTGAATTCCCGCGGCTTTTTTCAGAAGAACTGATGCCGGAGGTGTTTTAGTAATGAAGGTGAAGCTACGATCACTGTATACAGTGATTACAACTGGAGTAGGTAACCCTTGCTCCATTTGCTGGGTAGCGGCGTTAAACGCTTTACAGAATTCCATAATGTTAACACCACGTTGACCTAAAGCGGGACCGACTGGTGGGCTTGGGTTTGCTTTACCGGCTGGAATCTGTAACTTAATATATGCTTCTACTTTTTTTGCCATGTTTACTCCTTATGGGTTCATACGCTAAGTGTTTAAAGCAAGTGATACTTTCTTTACACTAAAGCTCCCCGTACACAAAAGCCCTGAGTAATTTTCATTTAAACACTAATGCTTAAAAAAATTATCAGGGCACCATGGTGGAACTAGGTTTTCTCAACTTGACTAAACTCCAGTTCCACTGGAGTAGAGCGTCCAAAAATTAACACTGCTACTCTTAATCTGTTTTTCTCATAATTGACTTCTTCAACTACTCCGTTAAAGTCAACAAAAGGACCTTCCTTGACTCGAACCACTTCTCCCGGTTCAAAGAGAATTTTTGGTCTTGGTTTGGTAACACCATCTTCGACACGTTGCATAATTGCACGAGCTTCTTTATCGGTAATGGGAGTAGGGGTCTGGCTGGTCCCACCAATAAATCCTAGAACTCTGGGTATCGCTCTGATCATGTGCCATGTTTGATCATCCATAACCATGTTTACTAAAACATAGCCAGGGAAAAACTTACGAGTACTTTTGCGTTTTTGACCTGAACGCATTTCAACAACTTCTTCTGAGGGTACGACAACCTCACCTATTTTATCCTGTAAATTATGGTGTTGCGCTCGTGACTTAATTTCGCGCATGACGAAATTTTCATAACCTGAATACGCATGTACAACGTACCATTGCTTCGATTTGTGTTCTTCTACCGAATTGTTTTCTTCCACCGAATTCACCCTAAATGCGTAATTTTAGCAATTGCCCACATCATCACTGAATCGACTCCCCAGAGTATAAATCCGGTTACTGCAACCATAACGATTACAATTGTTGTTGTTTGTATCGTTTCTTGGCGAGTTGGCCAAACGACTTTTAACAGTTCAACTTTTGACTCTTGAGCAAATTTATATACGTGTTTGCCTGCGGAGGTCATATAGGAAAAAAATAAAGTCAACAATAACCATACAAGCCATATAATTGACTGAATGGGAGCTGAAAAAGTATAGTAATATGTGCAAAAAAATGCCACTGCAGTTATTAGAACTACAGAGGTCCATGATAATACATCTTTTGTATTACTTTGATTTTCGTTCGAACTTTTCATATTCACTTGTACGTTGGCAGGCCAGGAGGGAATCGAACCCCCAACCTGCGGTTTTGGAGACCGCCACTCTGCCAATTGAGCTACTGGCCTAAATTAATTGGCATGAAGTATTTCTTCATGCCAACGCAATTTAACTTTATTATTCGATGATTTTTGCAACAACACCGGCACCAACTGTACGTCCACCTTCACGAATTGCGAAACGTAAACCTTCATCCATCGCAATAGGAGCATGCAAGTTAATAGTTAATTGTACGTTATCACCAGGCATTACCATTTCTA
>NZ_CM001373.1:3016977-3018067 GCF_000236165.1 Fluoribacter dumoffii NY 23
AATAGTTAATTGTACGTTATCACCAGGCATTACCATTTCTACTCCAGAAGGCAGATCACAGGTTCCTGTTACGTCTGTCGTTCTGAAATAAAACTGTGGTCTATATCCATTAAAGAATGGAGTATGTCGACCACCTTCTTCTTTTGATAATACGTATACTTCTGCTTCGAATTTTGTATGTGGCTTAATTGTGCCTGGCTTAGCCAATACCTGGCCACGCTCAACTTCGTCACGTTTTGTTCCACGAAGCAATATACCAACGTTATCTCCAGCGCGTCCCTCGTCCAGTAACTTACGGAACATTTCAACGCCTGTGCACGTGGTTTTTTGAGTGTCGCGGATTCCAACAATCTCAATCTCTTCACCCACTTTGACGATACCGCTCTCTACACGACCTGTTACTACCGTTCCACGTCCAGAAATTGAGAATACGTCTTCAATTGGTAACAAGAAGGGCTTATCAATGTTTCGTACAGGCTCAGGAATATAAGAGTCCATAGTTTCAACTAATTTTTCAATCGCTTTAACACCTATGTCACTCTCATCGCCTTCCAGCGCTTTCAATGCTGAACCAACCACAATAGGAATATCATCCCCAGGGAAATCGTAACTGCTTAATAAGTCACGTACTTCCATCTCTACTAGTTCCAGCAATTCAGGATCATCTACCATATCTGCTTTGTTCATGAACACAACAATATAAGGTACACCAACCTGACGAGATAACAGAATGTGTTCTCTGGTTTGTGGCATCGGACCATCAGCTGCTGATACTACCAGTATCGCTCCGTCCATTTGCGCCGCTCCAGTAATCATGTTCTTAACATAGTCAGCATGTCCTGGGCAATCTACGTGTGCATAATGTCTGTTTGCTGATTCGTATTCTACGTGTGCTGTAGAAATTGTAATACCACGTTCACGCTCTTCTGGCGCAGCATCAATTTGATCATATGCTTTCGCTGTGCCGCCAAACTTCTTCGCCATAATTGTGGTAATAGCCGCTGTTAATGTCGTTTTACCGTGGTCTACGTGACCGATCGTACCCACATTAACGTGTGGCTTTTTACGTTCAAATTTTTCCTTCGCCATT
>NZ_CM001373.1:3018077-3018701 GCF_000236165.1 Fluoribacter dumoffii NY 23
TAACGTGTGGCTTTTTACGTTCAAATTTTTCCTTCGCCATTGGAAAGTCTCCCCCATTGCTAATTGACATTATGGTGCCCACAACTGGACTCGAACCAACGACCTCTTCCTTACCAAGGAAGTGCTCTACCGCCTGAGCTATGTGGGCTTATATTAGCTTGCTGATTCATACGAACAAGCAAATATTTCTAATTTCTAATTTGGAGCGGGTGATGGGAATCGAACCCACGCTATCAGCTTGGAAGGCTGAAGTTCTACCATTGAACTACACCCGCTTTCTTTCTCTTTTCAACTGGTGGAGGGGGAAGGATTCGAACCTTCGAAGGCAGTGCCGTCAGATTTACAGTCTGATCCCTTTGACCGCTCGGGAACCCCTCCAAAAAGAACGCTATTTTCTTTTAAGATGAATAGAATGTCAACATTTTGTTAACGGCCAATCTAATAAGATGGTGCTGGCACCAGGAATCGAACCCGGGACCTACTGATTACAAGTCAGTTGCTCTACCAACTGAGCTACGCCAGCATATAAGCTCTCTATTGCTTTTTACAAGCACTTTTGTGATATTTATACTTATATCACTTAAATAAAACCCTGGCGATGACCTACTTTCACATGAGGAGACC